>JAFGXQ010000128.1 GCA_016936575.1 Deltaproteobacteria bacterium | reverse complement strand
TAGCATAGGTGGGGGAACCATGAGTTTTTTTAACAAGAAAAAAAATGAAGAACAGAAACCCGTTTCTTTGGCGGAAAGACTGAAGGACCTTCAGTTTTTACCGGTTGCATCTTTTGGTGTGGATGAGTCTTCCAGAATTGTGTCGTGGAATCCGAAAATGGAAGAATTAACAGGGATTCGCGCGTCGGAAGTGGTGGGGCAGAAGTCGTGGCAGGGGTTCTCCGCTGATAAGTCTACATTACCGATTGATACGGCGCTTCGGTATGAACAGGAAGAGCAGGAGAGCGCGTTTTTGGTGAAGAATAATCGAACCCGCTCCGAGCAGACAGTCGAGTTCAGTGCGACACCAGTGAAGGACGAAAACGGCCGTGTTGTCGGCGCGATTGCGACATTGACAACCCAGACAGGCCATGGTGAGCAAAATAAAAATGAGGTACTTCATCTGTTGCCGACACCTATTATGCAGATTGATCGGGATTACAATGTACAATTTCTGAATCAAAGCGGCGCCTCATTGTTGGGAATGACTTCAGAACAGGCTGTGGGAAGAAAATGCTACGAACTGTTTAATACTCCGCACTGTAATACTCCCGAGTGTCGCTGTAAGCAGGCAATGGATCGCAATGGTACGTTTGCCGGGGAGACGGTCGTCGATCCTCGCGGTTTGAATATGCCTATTAGTTATACCGGCGCGCCGGTTAAAGATGATAGTGGCAATATTATCGGCGCAATTGAATATGTTACAGACATTACCCAAACCAAGAAGGCAATCGACGATGCCACGTTGAAAGTGGATTACCTCAATCGAATTCCAACGCCGGTGATGGTCGTAGATAAAGACATGAATGTTACGTTTATGAATCCGGCCGGTGCAGGCGCAGTGGGAAGAACACCGGAGCAATGTAAGGGTGAAAAATGTTTCAGTCTGTTTAATACCGGACATTGTAATACACCCGATTGTCAGGTGAAAAAGGCGATGCAGTCGGGGGTGGTAAGTACCAGCGACACCATTGCGAAGCTTCCTTCCGGTGATTTGCCCATCCGTTATAGCGGCGCGGCGATTATCGATAATACGGGCAATGTAATCGGCGGGCTGGAGTATGTGGTTGATATTTCAAAGGAGTATGCCGTTACCGACAACGTGATGGAACTGGCGGAAGCAGCCATCGCGGGCCGCCTGGATACCCGTGTGGACGAGAGCAAGTTCGATGGAAACTACAAACGGATTGTGAGCGGATTGAACAGCACATTGGATGCGGTGATTGAACCGATTACTGAAGCGGCGCAGGTTCTTGAAAAATTATCGAACTATGATTTGACCGCCCGGGTGCGGGGAAACTACCAGGGCGACCATGCAAAAATAAAAAATTCGTTGAATCAGACCGGCAGTGCGTTGCAGGAATCAATTATGCAGGTTAGAGAGGCGGTAAATCAGGTGAACAGCGCGGCACAGCAGATTTCCACCAGTTCACAACAGGTGGCAGAGGGTGCATCGGAGCAGGCGAGTTCGTTGGAGGAAACCACTTCCAGCATGGAAGAGATGAGCAGCATGACCAAGCAGAATGCCGACAACACGCGGCAAGCGAAAACACTTTCCATGTCGACTCAGGAGTCTGCTGAGAAAGGGACCGCCGAGATGGAGCGCATGCTGGAGGCGATGGGAAAAATCAAGACCGCAGCTGAGCGAACTGCAGAAATTATCAAAGATATAAATGATATTGCCTTCCAGACCAATCTGCTTGCGTTGAATGCGGCCGTGGAAGCCGCTCGGGCGGGTGACGCCGGTCGAGGATTTGCTGTAGTGGCCGAAGAAGTGCGAAACCTGGCCGGACGGGCCAAGGACGCTGCACAGAATACGGAAAGGCTCATCAAAGAGTCGGTCTCTCTGGCCGAGAGCGGCGAACAGATCTCCTCAGATGTAAATGCCAACCTGCGTGAGATGGCGTCGGCAGTGAGCAAAGTTACCGATATTGTGTCGGAAATCAACGTTGCCAGTGAAGAGCAGTCGCGTGGAATTGAGCAGGTGAATAAAGCGATGGTTGAGATGGATCAAGCCACTCAACGGGCTGCGGCGAATTCTGAGGAGTCATCGAGCGCGGCCGAAGAATTGGCCGGTCAGGCGCAGGAGCTTGCAGCGATGGTCGGTAAGTTCCACCTGGGGGATGCGCGAGGTCGTCGTCCGTCAATCACGTCGGCAACGGTGTACGATAGACATCCAGCGAAACAGAGAAGAGCAGCCGGCGCCAACCACATTCAGGCGACGCCCGCAGAAATAATGCCGATGGATGACGACCCGGATTTTGCAGAATTTTAAATTTCTGAAATTTCTTTTTCTTTCGCGTCGATGATGTTGTCCACATCAGCAATTCCCGCATCGGTCATGTCTTGAATTTTTTTAAGTGCTTTGGCAACATCGTCTTTCGGTGCGTCACCTGATGTTTCCAAATCCTTCAACAGGGAATTGCAGTCGCGTCGGTGATTTCGTATGGCAATTTTTGACTCTTCGCCGGATTTCTTTACCATTTTTACCAGGTCCTTGCGTCGCTCATCGGTGAGCGGCGGAACCGGAAGACGAATTAGCTCTGCGTCGGAGCTGGGGTTCAGTCCCAAATCTGCAGATTGTATCGCTTTTTCAATTTCACCGACGATTGTGCGGTCAAATGGCTTGATAACGATCATGCGCGGCTCGGGTGTGGAAATGGTGGCCAGCTGATTCAGCGGCGTTTTGGCACCGTAGTAATCTACTCGAACAGCGTCGAGAATGGCTGGGTTGGCGCGGCCGGTGCGGACGCGCGACAAAGAATTTTTAAGCGCATCTTTTGATTTTTCCACAGATTCTTTCATTGTGCTGTAAACTTCGTCGATCATTCTCTTTCTCCTTACAAACGTCACGTCTCAAACGAAATTGGTGCAAATTGTACCTGCAGCAAGCGGGAATGTCGACTGAGAAAGCGAATTTTTATTCTTCGAGTTCGCGAGCGGCGGCAATGGCTGCGATGGTGCCGTCTGCGACAGCGGTGGTAATCTGACGATATTGCTTATGAATGATATCGCCCGCAGCAAAAACATCGGGAATGTTGGTGTGCATCGATTCATCCACCTGCAGGTATCCCCATTCGTCCAGTTCGAATGATTCATCAAACAGATCGAGGTTCGGCAACATGCCCACAAATACAAATACGCCGTCGCCGGAGATGTAGCTACGTTCGCCGGTTTTCAGATTTTCGACCTCAACTTTGTTGACCGTTCCGTTGTCGGCGATAAATGCGCGAGGCTCATGCTCAAAAACGAATTCGATGTTGGGGTTGGCCATTGCTTTTTCTGCGGATGTTTTGTTGGCTTGGAGCTTGTCAAATTGGTGAATGACAGTAATTTTCCCAGCAAATTTGTCTATGAACAGGGCTTCTTCTATCGCTGTGTTTCCGCCACCAATGATGATTACGTGTTTCCCCTCGTAATACTTCGCGTCGCAGGTGGCACAATAGGAAACACCTTTTCCTTTGTATTCAATTTCGCCGGGAATTCCCAGCGGGCGAGGAGAACTCCCCGTTGCGAGAATAATTTTTTTGGCCCGGATGGTTTCCAGTCCATCCACAATCAGTTCCTTTTTTTTCAGATCAACGGAGGTAATGTCCACTGCCTGACGGAATTCCGCCCCGGCTTCTTTGGCTTGTTCAGCCATGTAGTGGGACAACATGAATCCGGGCTGGGGCGCAACAAATCCGGGATAATTGGAAACCTGGTGCGTGATGCTCACGTTTCCTCCGGGCATTCCCTTATCTACCAGGATTGTTTTCATTTTTGCCTGAGCGGCATAAATGGCGGCGGTCAGTCCCGCCGGTCCCGCACCGATAATCAAGATATCATACTCAGTCGTAAATTTTTCTTCCCGTGCTTTCAGTTTCGCGGCGGTTTCCGGCGCCATCAGAGAATGAATGCTCTGCTCCAGATCGGCACGGCGAATACCTCCGCTATACGCGGGACCCACTTGTTTCCCATTTTTAAAAAACAACACCGTGGGAGACCCCTTTACACCCAGAGATTCTGCCAGATCCCGGTTTTCCTGACGGAAGATCTTAATAAATTTCACCTCGCCGTCGTAAATGGCTGCCAGAGATTCATATTTGGCAGCGAGTGCCTCACAGGGAGGGCAGTCGCTGGAATAAAAATCAACGACAACGCCCCTTTCTGACTGAAGCACTTCTTTATCCCATTGTTCATGTGTGATGTAACTAATGTTGTGTTCCATTGGTTTCTCCCGCTTATAATCAGGTGTTCGTTATTTTTTTTCCACTGGCTGTGTATTATCTGAAAAATATGCCCCTGCGCCGATTTCCGCGATTTCCTGTACCGGACGACAATCGGGGGTGTGCAATGCACCATTGCTGTTTTTGGCCAAAGATCCGCAACCGCCGCCGCAGACCAGTGCCAGGTGACACTCCCTGCATTTGTCGATGGCCAGAATATCGCGGTCCTGCCACTCCAGAATCGTTTCTTCCTGCTTAGATACAGTGGGGTAGAACGTGCCCAGTTGCTCGTCTGCTTTTCCCACTGTGGCGGTACAGGAAAATATTTTTCCCTGATAATCAAACGCCCATTCGGTTTTGCACCCCGGACATGAATCGAATAACGCAGCCGGTAATTCTCCATTTTCGTGCAGCGCCTTCACGAAATGAAATGAAGGTTTATGAAATTGAAGAATATGTGGGTATGTATCGATGAGATCCGCAAGGTCGGCGTACATCTGGACCCTGCTGTAAAGCGCTTCCGAATTTTTCTGGCAACTGTGAAGTTCATAGTTGCGGCCGAGCTGCGTTTTAAACAGAGATGAAGATGTCCAGCCTTTATCGATTGCGAATTGAGCGAGTTTGGGAAGATCATTTATATTGGAACGATCGACAACCATTCGAAGATTCACCGAGATATTGGCCTCCAGCAACTGGTCTATGCCCGCGACAATCTCATCAAATGTTCCGCTGCCGTTTTTCAGTGGACGGCGTCGGTTATGGATGTCACGCATGCCGTCAAGGGTGACCTGTATCTCGCGAATGCGCGCGTTTTGAAGGACGGGTAAGTAAGCGGAAAGGTGATATCCGTTTGTGACGATGGCGGTTTCCAAATTTCTTTTGTCGGCTTCAGTTAGAAAATATGCGATAACTCGCTGATGGGCGTCCGACGGCAACAGCGGTTCTCCCCCGAACAACGTGCAATATTTTCGTTTTCCGGCGAATTCTTTTTCGACATATGCGAAGAACGCATCGACGACACTTGTCGTCGTTTCAATTTTGCTGGGTGTGTACTCATATTGGTAGCAGTACTCGCATCCGAAGTTGCAGGCATATGTGGGAACAAAAAACAGCTGAATTTCGTCGCTGTCGCGTTCATCGAGAAAATTCATATATTGACGTTGAAACTCCTGCTGTTCCGATTCGGGGTCAACGGCATACCCCCGTTCCATCCATATCGGCGTGTCGAAACGATTTTCCCGGTAGGCGGTTATTTCGTCGGTATCGAGAATATCGGCTGTACCGTATAACGAGTTTGCAATCATTTTTTTTTCGCTGTTTTTCAGCGGCAGAAGAATGTTGTATTTGGATTTTTTGAGCATATTACCGTTTCTTTCAGGCATAGGAGATCAAAACTGTGGACATGGTGTCGATAAATTTAGAACGAATGCTGACGCGTGAAATGTACTGTTTTGAGTAAACGACTACTGGCGCATCATAGACCATCGCGCGCAGGTGAAGCGTCCGCTTCGATGCAGACGTGTCGGGCGCCCTCAGTCGTGACAGCCGGCCACGATTTTAGACACTTTCGCACAACATTGGGCAGTCGCTTTCGTTTCCTTTTTATCGCTCTGTTTCGGGGTATTGGTTTTTTGCGTATCGATTTGTTTCGTTTTTGTAAGATTTTTCATTTTTCACTCCATATCGTTTTATTGTTTATCCACAGCAACAACCGGGACGAGTTCCTGAAATAGTAAAGCTCGACACCTGTATTTCACCTTTATCGTACGGGGCGCTCTCTTCCAGAATTCGAATATTTGAGAATCCCGCCAATTGCAAGGTGTTCAGGTATTCCTCTTTGGTGACTGCGCCGGCCCAGCATTCTGCAACCGCTTCAGGGTCATTGCGATATTGTTCCGGCACAGGGGCGGTTGAATAAATATCGCTCACTACGAATCGACCTCCGCCTTTGAGTATTCGGTAGATTTGTTTCCACACCGCTTCTTTATCGGAGGCGTGATTGATGGAACAGTTTGAAATAACCAAATCGGCACATTTATCGCGTAGCGGAAGAGACTCGAACGTGGAATCCAGAAACTCTGCATTTTGAATTCCCATTTTTCGCGCCGTGTTTCGTGCTTTTGCCAGCATCCCGGATGAGGTGTCAATGCCGTATGCGTATCCCTTGACACCGACCGTCTGAGCCATCCGGATCACGTCGGTGCCGCGACCGCTCCCCAGATCGACGCAGACTTCTCCTTCTACGGGTTCCGCCAGGTTCAGTGCCTGTCCACAGGAGAGACAGCAATTATCATTGGCGAGGCCACTGTATCGCGCGTTAATTTTTTCAATCTGCTGGTATTTAATTTTGTTGTTCATGGTCTACTCATATCATTATGATTGGCTTAAATTAGTACCATACAGAGCCAGGCAGTCAAAGACGGGTGTCAAAAAAAATGAAATTATATTTATTTGGATATAGTGTAATTAAATCGGTGAGTTGCAGCGTTGCAACTTATGTGTGGAGAATCAGAAGAGAATGAAAATTGTGATTGCGCCGGATTCTTTTAAAGAATGTCTTTGTGCTGCGGATGTGGCCCGGCGCGTGGCAGCGGGCGTGCGTAAGGCTATACCCGATGCGGAAATTGTGTGTTGCCCAATGGCGGATGGCGGAGAGGGAACCGTTGACGCTGTTCTGGGAGCTACAGAAGCGGTTTCTGTGTCTGTGGTGGTGGCCAATCCGGTGGGTGCGCCGGTGGCGGCCCGATATTGCGTGTGGCGCGATACCGCTGTCATTGAAATGGCCGAGGCCAGTGGGTTGGAGCGGCTGTCGCCCCATGAGAGGAACCCACTGTTGACGCATACATTCGGTACCGGCGAATTAATTGCTCATGCGTTACAGGCCGGTATTCGGAATTTTGTTGTAGCGGTGGGAGGCAGTGCAACAGTGGACGGGGGCACCGGAATGGCACGGGCACTGGGATACGGCTTTACCGATGTTTCGGGCGCGCCGACCCCCCTGGGGGGCGGGTATCTCTCAGATATCGCACAGATTACGCCGGCCTGTTTGTCGGGCGCGGTATCTGCCGCTGAATTTCGCGTTGCGGTTGATATTACCGGACCGCTGCTCGGTCCAAAGGGCGCGGCGCAAATGTATGGGCCGCAGAAGGGGGCGACGCCCGACATGGTGAATCGTTTGGAGGCGGGATTGGGTCATTTGCAGCAGTATCTGTATTCAGTTGGAATGCTGTCGCCGCTCAGCGTTCCCGGCGATGGTGCGGCCGGTGGGTTGGGAATGGGGGTTCGTGCATTTCTGGGGGGAACAATCTGTCGCGGCGCGGAAGTGGTCGCTGACCTGGTGGGACTTGACGATGCCCTGCGCGGCGCGGACTGGGTGATTACCGGCGAAGGTCGGACAGATGCGCAATCTGCGGAAGGAAAAGTCTGCACATATGTCGCATCGCTTGCGAAATCTCGGGGGGGTCAGTCGTTGTTGTTGTCGGGAAGCATTTCTGACGACGCATCACCTGCGACCGGTGCCTTTACTGCATGGCGTGGAATTTCGGCGCCGAATGTTCCTCTGGCGGTCTCAATGCGCGATGCAGGTTACAATCTGGAGCGAGCGGCGGCTGATTTTTTCTCGTGAAAAGTGCGAAACGCCGAAATGAACGATGTGCGCTAGTAAAACAGTTCGGTGGGGGCGCTGTCGCCGTAGGTGAACATCATCAACAGTTGCGACGTATGGTGTTCATAGGGTTCAACGAACGACACGGTCCAGGCGCGCAACAAGGCGCATGCGTCCGCTTCATCGCTGTAGGTGAATGCCGTGGTCGATGAGGGATTTCCGGCAAATTCGGTACGTACGACGCGGTCATTTTCATAGAAAAACGTTCGTACAACACCATCGGTGGTTTTGGTGAGTATCCGTCCGTTTTCATAGGTGTACTCCGACGCGGTTTCGGTAGTTCCACCAGCGTCGTTCAGCGCGGTTGCGAGTACCGTACCGTCGGGATTGTATGTGAAATCCACCGTATTCGTGATTCCGGAAACCGTGTTGAGCCGCCCATCCGTATCGTAATCGTAGCTCAGCACATCGACGGCGTCATCACACCCGGAATCGGTGTCGCAGTCGAAAATATTTACGGTGGAAAGCTTTCCGTCTTCGTATGTAAATCGTCGGACGGTACGAACCGAGGGGGTGTCGGTATCTGACAAATACGTGTGTACGCTCATCCATTCCACCGGGAGCGACTCGTTGTACGTGAATGTGCTGGATATACGACTGGTTGCCAAACCGGATGGATCCAGGGTTTCATGAACCGTCTGTGTCAACTGATAGCCGTCGTACGTGAATAGGGTGCGGTTGAGGACCGGCACATCTGATTCAAGTTGCACCAGGTTTCCGAGAGAATCATATGTGAAGCGGATTCCCGCCTGGGCAGTGCCGTCGTCGAGTGTGGCGTGAAGATTGATCGGTGCGTACGAGTATCGGCATTCGCCGGGAGCGGCACCGGGAATGCCGTTGTAAACCGGAATAGTTTGACTGTCTGTGTCTACGGACTCGGTATCGTCGGTGGATACAGGGTCTGTATCTTCGTTCGACACGGAACCAGTGACATCACACGCAGGGTAAACAAAAGTAAGTAAACAAATAATACAAAGCCGACAATGTCGTAGCATCTGCACCCCCAATTGGTTGGTTGGTTGGTAAGTTGGTTATTTTTTTATTTTGCCGCGACTTTTTCTGTTGCGTCAACTATTTCTTTTATTTCGGTGTCTCAGCCAGGATTCGAGCCCCAGGGGTTGGCGGTCGAGCAGCAAAATGTAGATGCCCAGAACGAGCCAAGACACATCGCGGAAGACAGTGGCGGTGGAGATGGCGTCTCCTTCCTCCATTGTGGAGGATGCGAAACACCCGCATGACATATCCAGACCGTTGGACAGCGCGATGAGCAGCGCAGTCAGGAACATTACCATCATTCCGGTAATCATCCAGGCTGACGCGCGGGATTTGTACCCCGCAACCATCATCGCACCGCTGATGATTTCAATCCACGGTAGGCAGATGGCCATCAGATTGATCAGGTATAGCGGTACAATATTGTACGTGGCGACATCGAGGGCGAACGTTTCGGGCAACGCGATTTTATGCAGACTGGCCCATATAAACACCCCACCGAGATACAGCCTTGCGGGAAGTGCCAGCCAGCGATGACCTTTCCAGTAGATGAATGCGTTCATGGCGTGCTCCCGGGTTTTTCTGATTGGAGTTTCGGAGCGCCGCCTTTCACGTAAAAAACGTTTTTAATTCCGGAGGCCGAAATGTCGATGCCGAGCAACTTTCCGGTATCCGGCGTGTCTCCGTCTCCATACACAATTACTTTAGAAACGCGTTTGGCCGCTATTTTACGCGCGATTTTTTTCTGGTCTGCAGCGGGAATGGGGTCCAGAAAATCGTAGGTGATGCGCAAGGCGTTTTTCACATGCCAGTCGTCAAAATCGGGTTCTTCCCGCGCATCGATAATCAATACGTTTTTCTCCTGCAATAACGGGCTCTGTGGTGACAACTCGGTCACTTTTCCTTCCTGAACAGGGCAGGGAACCATCGTTTCGTACGCTTCATTCGCGAAAAACGGAATTGAGTTCGGGTGAACCCATTGGACCGCAGCCCCAATCACGCACGCAATCGATGCGACAACGGCGGCTTCCAGAAGTGCTGTAAACAGTGTGGAATATGGTTTGGGTTTCATGATGGTTTGTCACTTTTGTTGCGGAATACTCGGTTTTAATTATTCCTTATTGGCGATTTTGCAGGTTGTTTGGTTCCTGTATACCCGTCTCCATTAAATTTGTCTATGTTCGTTCTGATATTGATGTAAAAAAGTGGAAAATATAAAATTTTTTCGTAAATCGTCTCGTCTGTTCAACTAATACAATAGGTACTTAACTGACTTAAAAATTTTTTTTCAAGCGAGGTACGCTATGCAAAAACTTAATCATGAGCTTCACATTCAGGAGATCAACGAGCACCGAAAAGACGACTGCGTTCATTACGACACATGTCTCACCGAGGCATCCGCGTTGTTGTGGCCGTCCTTTTCGTGCAAAGACTGCAGTAACTACAGTTGTAGTTCCCGTAGAATGATAAGCTATGAAAGGGCCTGCACGCCGTTGGCGTGGGAAGCGTAACTGAAGATTTCGGTTTCGCACAGATAAGTCAGGTGGATTGCCGTTCGGCATGGCGCCGCGTCGGCAAAACACTTGTTCTCACCGGCGAATTTCTTTTCGCCGAATGCGCCTGAGTTTTTAAAAACGCACAATTCAGGTTGCTTGGATCTTTTTTTTCATTTTTTCAGTCTTTCCTTGGGTTGAGCCGAAATCGTCGCTACACTCCACCATACCCAAAAATTGAAAGGAAAGAACAATGAAAAATTTTACATATTACAATCCGGTGAAAGTGGCTTTCGGTTCTGATGCGCTCAAAAAAATGGGCGAATTGCTCCCCCAAGACGGCACCATCATGATGACCATGGGGAAAGGGTCCATCCGGAAGAACGGCGTATACGACAAAGTGAAAAAAGCGTTGGCCGGTCGGGAGGTGGTTGAATTCGAGGGAATTGAACCGAACCCGGAGTACGAAAATTGTATGAATGCGGTGAAGCTGGCCAAAGAAAAAAATGTTTCTTTTCTGCTTTCGGTCGGCGGTGGTTCCGTGTTGGATGCCACCAAGTTCATTGCTGCGGCGTTGCATTTTGAAGGAGCGGATCCCTGGGATATTTGTGAGAAAGGGGCACCTGTGACGGGCGCGACGCCCATCGGGTGTGTGCTGACGTTGCCGGCCACCGGCTCTGAAGTAAATGGAAACTCCGTAATCTCCCGCCGGGGCAAGGGGCAGAAGCTGGCCTTTTCTTCTCCGCTGGTGATGACGCAGTTTTCCATTCTGGACCCGGCCACCACCTTGTCTCTCGACGCACGCCAGACCGCCAACGGAATTGTGGATGCGTTTGTTCACGTGATGGAACAGTACCTCACATACGATGTGAATACCCCCCTGCAAGACCGCCAGGCCGAAGCCATTTTGTCCACGTTGGTGGAATTGTCTCCCAAGGTTCGCGCCACACCGAACGACGTGGCGGTTCGCGGCAATGTGATGTGGTGTGCCTCCAATGCACTCAGCAATCTGATCAACTGCGGTACGGTGCAAGATTGGAGCACGCACATCATCGGCCATGAAATTACCGCGCTTCACGGTCTCGACCACGCACAGACGCTGGCCATCGTATTGCCGGCGATCATGCAACATCAGCGCAAGCAGAAGGGTGGAAAAATTGTGCAGTACGCCAAGCGGGTGTGGGCGATAGACGGTGCTGACGATGACGAGATAATTGATCAGTGCATCGCCAAGACCAAAGCATTCTTTGAGGAAACCGGTTGTCCTACCAGCCTGTCCGCATACAACCTGACCCCCGATGACTGCATGAAAATCCCCGGCATCCTGGCCGGTCGAGGAATGATCATCGGCGAACGCGCCGACATCGGCGAAAAAGAAGTCGAAGCTATTTTGCGGTTGTGTGCGTAAGGGGTCAGCCCCTTTTAGTAGACAGCTAAGTCTGTGCCTAGGGAGACTTTTCCGGGGTATTGGTTGGTGATTTCGGCTACCAGGCCGTCTTCAGTTTGGCCGAAGAAGAGTTTGTGGTACAGCACCAGCAGTTTGGGCTGTGCCTTTTCTGCTAGTTGCGCCAGCTCGACGGTGGAGGTGTGGTAGGCGGCGTGGTAGCTGCGCCAGCTGGGCGGGCCGGCCATGAATCCGGTATGGGAATACACCTCATGCAGCAGAATGTCACATCCGTTGCACGCGTCAATGACGGTCTGGGTGGGGGTGGTATCTCCGGATATGACTATCGTGCGATCAGCGGTTTGAAACCTATATCCGTACACATGTTCCCACTTACCGTGTTTCACCGGAAACGCAGTAACCGTAATTTCGTTGTTTTTGAACACCTGACCGGGTTTGATTTCGTGAACGCGTATGTTGTTGGCGATGGCATGGGTGGGGTCTTTGCTTTTTTCGCGAATGTACAGATCATCTTCCCAGGCCAGCAGAATGTAGGAAACCATTTTCTTCAGCCCGGGCGGACCGTATATATCCATGCCTTCGTTCGCACCCACAATCCAGGGCGTGAAAATTAAATCGGGCAGCCCCAGGGTGTGATCCGAATGAAGGTGGGTGATAAACGCGATACGCAGGGTGTCCGGTCGAAGCTGCGAGATACCGTTTTCGTAAGCGGCCTGGGCCTGGCGCACAACCCCGGTGCCCGCGTCCACCAGATATGCGGATTCCCCGGTAACCACTGCCGAGGCGGGGCCCTGTGCGGTGCTGTCCGGAATCGGCGTTCCCGTGCCAAGCAGCACCAGTTTGGTTGCCGATGGCGAATACTCCGCTGCGGGTGTTTGGGCCGGCGACGATTCTGACGGCGTGTCTTTACATCCTTGAAACAATAGCGAGATAACCGATAGACACAACGCTGAGCAATATTGCTTCACACCGCTGCGCAGGCGGGGCCTTGATGGGTTGTGGGGCATATTAGTCGTCTCTGCTGTTCAACAGCCCGAGCCGAAACAGATAGTACAGCAGCGTCATCACAGCGGTAACCGCGGCCGCGACATAGGTCATCGCCGCAGCGGACAGTACTTTTGAAACACCTCGTGCGTCTGAATTGCTTACGAGGCCCATTTGGGCCAGTTGATCTTTCGCCCGGCTGGATGCGTTGAATTCCACCGGAAGTGTAATCAACTGAAATACCACCGTCACCGCAAACAAGGCCACCCCCACATAGACAAGCTCCAACATGTGAAGCAGGAATCCCCCGATCATGATAATCCACGGGGCGTAGCTTCCGAGTTGCGCCAACGGAATCGCCGCGGAACGAAGTGCCAGCGGGGCGTATCCATCCGCGTGCTGAAGAGCGTGTCCGACTTCATGGGCCGCCACCGCCATCGACGCGACTGATGGTTCCCGGTACACCTGCGGCGAGAGGCGGACGGTTCGACTGCGCGGGTCGTAATGATCTGAAAGAAATCCGCGCGCTTCCTCAACGTGAACATCGTGAATTCCGCGACTTCGAAGTATCTGTCTGGCGGTCTCCGCACCGGTTAAGCCTCGAGACGAGCGAATTCGCGAATACTTGGCAAACGTGGACTTCACTTTCATTGACGCCCAGCCTGCGAGCAGAAATCCCGGTATCATTACGATAAAATACAATGGGTCTATAAATAATCCGAACATAGGCATATGACAGTCACCTCACTTCCGAACACATACTTCGCTGACGATCCGTCAGCTTCTTTAGCCGACTGCTTTCAACGTCGAATGTATTCACCGGGGGGGTAAAGTCAATCTTTGAGCGCGTGCAGTGAATCACTTCGGGTGGGCACGGGCCATATCAATGGATTGAGCGATTTGCTTTACCGAGAACGGCTTTTGAATGAAATCGAGGGCGCCGTCCGCGAGTAGGTTATCCACCCGGATGGTATCTTTGGAGAACGCCGACACAAAGATCACGCGAACATTGGGGTCCATTTTCTGCAGTGCGTCAAATACTTCATCTCCATCCATGCCGGGCATAATCAAATCGAGCAGCACCACATCCACTGGGGGGGTTGTATCCGCATATTTTTGAATCGCTTCCTCACCGTTTTCAGCTTCGATGACGCGATGACCCATCTGTGTGAGGATGCGGGTCCCGCTGCGGCGCACCAACGGTTCGTCGTCCACCAGCAAAATTGTACAGTTTCCATCGTCTGACATGAGATATTCACCGCTGTCTTTGGTGGTCTGCAGCGATTGGCGCGTGTATTCGGGCAGGTAGATGGTTACGGCGGTACCCTGATTCAGCGCGCTGCGAATCAGCACCGCGCCGCCGTGGTTTGTTATCGTTCCATACACCATTGACAGACCGAGCCCGGTTCCTTCGCCCATTTTTTTGGTAGAGAAAAAGGGTTCAAACGCCCGTTCCAGGGTTCCGTCTTTCATGCCGTGACCGGTATCTGAAACGATGACTTTGATGTAGTTTCCGGTGACATGTTCCAGTCCGACGACGCCCTGTCGTTCCACGTCGGACACATTTTCCGTGGTAATCACCAGGTGTCCCTCACCGCTCATGGCGTCCACCGCGTTGTTGATGAGGTTCACCAATACCTGATTGATCTGCCCCGGGTCCCCTTCGATGTGTCGCAGGTCTTCACACAAAATGGTTTCAAACAACACGCCGCCCGGAATACTGCGGCTCATGAAGGTGTGAACGTCGCGAATGGTCTGATTCACATCTATCCGTTCACGCCGATACTTGCCTTTTTGAGCGAATCCAAGCAGGTTGGACGTAAGCATTTTGCCTCGGCTGCACGCCTGAAGAATGTTGTGCAAGTCCAAACGAACGTTTTCGTTGGTTGCGATTTCCTGAAGCAGGGCTTCGGCGGTGCCGGAAATGGCGGCCAACATGTTGTTGATGTCGTGCGCCATTCCACCCGCCAGTCTACCGACTGCTTCCATTTTTTGTGCCTGCCGCAACTGCTGTTCGAGTCTGGACTGCTCGGATTCCGCTTTTTTGCGTTCGTCTATCTGCTCTTTGGTTTTTGCGAGGGATTGGGCGAGGCTTTCTTTGGTTTCCTCGTCTTCTTTATGCAGCCCGATCATTTTGCTGTGGATGGCGATTCGGTTTTGCAGAATCATCAGCGATGTGAGAATGACGGCACTTACGGCCAGAGAATAATCCACGAACTGATGCTCGGAATACACATTGGAGCCTACAATAAACCAGCCTGTTCCCGCGCTGGCGATTACGGTGAGTGCCCACAGGCGGGACAGATACAGGGTGCCGATGGTCAGAAAGTACATCATAAAAAGAATCGTGTATATGGGTTGCGGCGAGAGCAGCATGGAGTGGAGCAATGTGACGGCAATGTTCAACGTGAGAATGGAGATGACGGCATGGGTATATTTCGCCGGAATCAGTCGTCGCCAGGTGATGAATGATACCGCGAAGGCCGAAAGTGAGATGCCGCTGTCATGTATCAGCATCATACGATTGAAATCTGTGGTGAATCCCAGCAGATTGAAAACGGTGTATGTGGACAGAACGAGCGCAATGGTCAGCGCGAACAACGGGGCATAGCTGGTGGCGATGTCGTCTAGTCGGGTTTTGGTGTATGGATCTTGCTTGAGGTTCATAGCGGCATGCTAATATAGCTTTTGTGAAATATTCCTAATATATTGCAACTTTCTGTATACAGTATTGGGTACCCTGAATAAAATGCAATCTCTCAGCAGCGCTTTTTGTTGCGGATTGCGGTTTTCACTCCATTCATTCGTAGAAACCCGTTTTACCTGTTTTAAAAAAAATTTGTTGTAAAAGTGTGCCCATTTTCAACTAAACTGAAAGAACCATAGGTTGCGTTTCAAACAGTCAGGAGATTGACATGCAGGGTATATTTAAAATTAATACGATTGCTGCCTTTGTTTTATTTTCAATTCTGGTCGGCGGAATTATCGCGTGTTCCAGTGACACCAATTCACCGCCTCCCGGGGCGGCTGTCGACGGCGATGCCGATGGGGATTCAGACGGCGACAGTGACGGTGATAGCGATGCGGATGGCGACCCGGACCCGGACGGCGATGGTATAGTAGAGGATTTGAGCTTGGTGGGCGGAAACTGTAACCCGATTCTGCCCGTGACTTTCCGAGATTTTAAAGCGAGTCATCCTGATTTTGAGCTACCCGAGGAGCAGCAGGGAGACAAAGTGGTGAAGAATTTGCTGGCCACAACACTGAACGGCAGCCGAAAACCGGTACTCGATGCCGGCGATGCGTGTTGGATGCTGGACAGCGGGACATCCTGTGTTGCCCTGTCCGATGGTCTTCCGAATGAAAATTGGAAACTGGTGCCATCGGATTTTGAGGACTGGTATAAAGACGTGGATGGGGTGAATATACCGATTGAAAAGGGCATCGTTCTGACAGAAAAAGACAGCGGAATGTATACTTTTGATGATTCGACGTTTTTTCCTCTCGGAAATGACGAGGGCTTCGGTGCTGAATCGGGACAGGAAGACGACAACGACAATGAACGCAATTTTCTGTTCACAACAGAGATTCACACCGCATTTGAATACAAGGGCGGGGAGGAGTTCACCTTCACGGGGGACGACGATTTATGGATTTTTGTGAACGGACGGTTGGCGTTGGATTTGGGCGGTCTTCATGAACCCAAGTCGGGAACCATTGATTTTGACGCCATGGCCGAAGAACTGGGAATCGAAGCCGGGGAAGGTCAGTTCTACGATATGGACATTTTCCATGCCGAGCGACATACGACGCAATCGAATTTTCGCATCGAAACAACGATTGCCTGCTTCCAGACGGTGGCCGAATAGAATCGGGTGTCGTTTTTTCAGCCTGCCGGTCTTTCGGAATAATTGTATAAAATCGGGTGGTTAATTAACCCAATCGTTTGGTTTGGGTTGTATTTAATTGCGTTATTGCTTTTCCTATACCGTTAAATTTCGTATTTTAAACAACTAATTTATGTGGCAAATGGGTCACGTGCTTAATTTGCGATAAAAAATATCCAAGGAGAAAATGGCAATGAACGGTGAGCGTAAAACACAACTGAAAACTTTGGGCCTGATCGCATTTTTATTGTTCGGTCTTACTTTTGTGCTGGTATCGGCGTGTGATAGCAGCTCGACTCGGGGAACGATTCCCGGTGGCGGCGATGGGGACTCGGATTCCGACGGCGATGGCGATTCTGACTCTGACGGCGATGGTGACGGCGATTATGATTTTGAGGGAAACACCGTGGTGGACGTGCCCTCAGGCTACAATCCGGATGAGGGGGATTGCGATAACTTCCTGCGGGTGGTGTTCCGCGATTTCAAAGCATCTCACCCCGATTTCGAACGGTCAGACCTCGGATGGGGACCTGCACTCGGTTTGGTGCAGAGCAATTTGAATTCGGATCGTAAACCGGTATGGAAAAGTCTGTGGGGCGATGCGTATGTCGCTGATATGGACTGTCAGTCCACTTGTCCGAACGGCGGTTCGGTGGATAAAGCCGAATTGGAAGGAACGATATACACGGATCAGCAGTCAAGCAAAGCGAGCAACGGCCCCATGTGGACGGCTGCAGATACGTTCAAAGAATGGTACACCGACGTTGATGGTGTGAACATGCGCATTGAGAAGCTGCTGGTGCTGGAAGAAGACGGTTCGGGCAATTACTCTTTCAATTCTGAATATTTCTTCCCTCTGGGCGATAACGACGGATTCGGATTTGAGGGGCAGCGGGATGCCAACGGTGACGAACGTAACTTCCTGTTTACGACCGAAGTTCATACCAAATTCACCTATGAAGGCGGCGAAGAATTCATGTTCAGCGGCGATGATGACTTGTGGATTTTTGTAGATGGTGAGCTGGCATTGGATTTGGGCGGACTGCACTGGCCGTTCCGCGATACGATTGTATTCGATAATCTGGGGCTGACCAAGGGCGAAACCTACGACATGGATATTTTCCACGCCGAGCGTCACACCGAGGCGTCGAACTTCAGAATTGAAACCAACATCAAGTGTTTCAGCAATATCGTTGCCGAGTAACGCTACCTTCTTTTTTTTCCTGATATAGTTCGGATTGACACCTGCCTGGTAATACGGTTGACGTTTGGTGTATCGACATTTTTGTCATCTCGTTTTACAACTGCCGGATTGTGACAAACGATAGAGACGTTGAAAAGCAGCGATAACACACACGATAACCAAGAGGTGACTATGTCTTTTGTAAAATGGATTACCGGCGGTACATTCGAGAGCAATCGCGATGAAGGCGAGCAGTTGTTTTCGAATGAGGATTTCGGGGAAGCAAAGCTGGCGTATCAGCGCGCGTTGAAAAAAGCAAAAGGGGTGCAGGAGAACGAGATAGCGAAAATTCGGCAGAAGATTGCGGACTGCAATGAAGCACTGGCGCAAAAACGTATCGATGCGGCCAGGGAGTATTTTGAGGCGGGAGATGTGGAGCGCGCTTTGGAGTTTTTAGAGGATGTATTGCTGATTTGCGATACTGATGACATGGCGAACAGAGTCGATGCGTGTCGTGAGGACTTTGTGAAGGCCGAAGCGCGAGCCATGTCTGAAGAGCACGAAATGAGCGAGGAGGAGTTGTTGGCGGTTATTTCAGGCGCCTGGTCGGCTGCGCAGGCGCAGGAGTTTTCAAACTATACAGAATTGTTCTATCAGGGAATTATCAAGGGTCATGATGGGGAACACCGGGAAGCGGTTGATTTGCTGTCGTCGGTTCTGGCAGACGAGGGCGCTGAAGGGGTATTCATTCATCTAGAACTTGGGCGTCAACAGCTGCTGGCGGAGGACATCGCGGCGGGGCAGGAGTCATTGGAAACATTCGTTGCGAAGTGTCCTGAGCCGGATCAGGCCAAAGACGAGCTTGTGGTCGCATACAACCTGCTGGCCAATATATATATTAAAGAGGAACGCTTTGATGCGGCGGAAGACGCATTGATGAAGGCCTATCGCACGGCGCCGGAAAATCATCTGCCGCTATTGAACCTGGGTATTTTTCTACGGGAGCGCGGAGAGTTCGAACGGTCGAAGCGGACGCTCGAAAACGCAATGGATACCATGGGTGCCATGCATCCGGACATGCGGGTATTCAGGGAACTCGGGCATACCCATATGGCCATGGACAAGAAGCAAGAGGCCCGAGAATTTTATCAGGCAGTGGTTGACCATTGTTGTCAGCGGGGAATTCATGAACAGTATGACCCGGAGGCGGCGTTGCCGCTGGCCAGATTGCTGGAGGAGGAAAATAAGTTGCGCGAGGCGTGTGATATTTACCGCCATTTGGCAAACGGATACGACAAAGCCAATTTTTTTGAGTATAATATAGAGTCGGCAAGGTTGCTTGCCGCATTGAAAGAAAAAGAAGGGCTAGTGGCGCAGTATTTGGCAAGTGCCGCCGAGCTGGCGCAGACAGAATCACAAAAGGAGCGTCTCCTGGCGCTGGAGAACTCATTGCAGCGGCATGAATGATCATTTAATTTGAGCCGTTTTGGGCAAATGAGGCCACCACTTTTCCGGCGGTCGTTCAAAGACAGCCCGAACGATATGCAAGAAAAGTCTTAATAGCTGACTTTCTTAAATAACGACATAAAGAGGCAATATGATGAAAATGCAAGAACTGACCTTAAAACTGACAACAATGATGTTCCTTTCGGTGTGCATTCTGTTTGCATTCGGATGCGTGGATGAGCCCGAGGATGATTCCGTGCCGTTGAATTCGAATGAAGGTACCGGGGGGGAGCGAAACGATGACGAGATTCCGTTCGATACGGATGTGGACCCGAACGCCTCATTTGACTTTGATTTGAGCGGCCTTCCCTATGTAGGTGTCAATATGAGCGGACCGGAGTGGGACGGCGGCGCGAGCCAGACAAAATGGCCGGACCAGTATCTTACGCAAGGATATGCGTCGTATCTGCAGTGGTACCGCGGCTGGGGAATGACGACCGTGCGATTGCCGTTTAAATGGGAGTACATTCAGCCCGAGTTGGACGGCCCCCTAGATGCCGAAGAACTCAGACAGTTGAAAATCACTGTGTTCCACCTACGGGATTGGGGCGCCAAGGTGTTGATTGATATGCATAACTATGCGCGCTACGGCGGGGATCTGATCGGCTCTGAGGAAGTGTCGTACCAGAATTATGTGAATGTCTGGCGGCAATTGGCGGCGGTGTTCAAACCCTATCCGGAAGTGTTGTTCGGCATTATGAATGAGCCGCATACCATGCCTACCTCTCAGTGGGTAACAGCAGCCAATGCGGCCATCGCGGGGATTC
Organism: Deltaproteobacteria bacterium; assembly: GCA_016936575.1. Classification (GTDB taxonomy): domain Bacteria; phylum Myxococcota_A; class Polyangia; order JAAYKL01; family JAAYKL01; genus JAFGXQ01. The sequence continues at coordinate 71,560 of JAFGXQ010000128.1, read as the reverse complement.
GGGCGGAAGGGGCGCAGAACCTGATTTTCATCAACGGAAACGGCTGGAGCGGCGCACATAGCTGGTATCAGACCTGGACGGATTCAACAGGGGAAATGAGCAACGCCGACGCGATGCTGCAAATTGTGGACCCATTGGATGATGACCACCTGGTTTTTGAGGTACATCAGTATTTGGACGAAATCAGTTCCGACTGGGGTGTTTGTCAATGTTCCACAGGGGAAATGCGTCCGAATCAGCTTCCGGAGGAACATCCTGTGCCCTGTACCAACGAGACTGTCGGTTCCTATCGTATGTATCGATTCACTCAGTGGTTGAAGGAGAACAACAAAAAGGGATTTCTGGGTGAGTTCGGTGTGGAAGCGGATGCGACATGTATCGCAGCGTTAAATGACCATTTGAAACATATTGAAGACAATCAAGATGTGTATGTGGGATGGACCTGGTGGAGTGCCGGTCCGGGGTGTTCCAGCTGGCAGCGACCGATTGATCCGTTCTGCTGGGCCGATGATCGTTTGGAATCTCTGGCCGACGACGGCGTGAACGGTTCTCTGATTTATCCGCAGCTGAAGACCCTGGTTGACCATTTGAGCACGTATTGATGCGTGTATACTAGCCGAATCGGCGGACCTGTTTTTTTACTACATCGATGGCGTGAAGCATTTCTTTCGCAGAAATTGAGGGAGTGTTTTGATACGCAGTGCGATATTTTATCACTGTAAAAATACACATGTCTTATCTTGTGCTACATGTAGGTTTGTTGATCACAATTCATGAGCTTTTTCAATAACTTGTACGATAGTTAACATTGTGGCTGAGTGGCAAGAAAACCAAGTTATTTCAGTGTGTTATATTAAATCTCTATAATAGACGTATGTTATTGGATAGTTCAACACCTGCAGTACAACGTCGAAGAGAAGAGGGTTATCGTGCGTAAGCGAATCGGTAAAATTCTTCTGGCGTTGGTACTGGTGATTGGGCTTCTGGTCGCCGGTGCCCTGCTGTTTATCACTTCGGAAATCGGCTCGACATGGATTTCCCAAAAAGTATACGACGGGCTGAAGCGAGAGACAGGGCTGGAAGTTACATTTCGCAACATTGATTTGGCGTTTTTTCCTCCCCGGTTGCTGCTTGAGGATTTAACTGCCCGCGGGGCAGCGTTTGATGCGGCGTGCACGCTGGATGAAGCCGAAGTGTCGCCCAATGCGCTCGATCTGTTGCGGGGTCGAATCAGCATCGAAGAAATTTACATGGGCGAGCCTCGATGTACGGTGAAACTTACAGAATCGGACATGAACAAGCTGCGGGAAGCGTCGAAGATTGGTGATGACTCAAGTGACAAAATTGATTTGTCTTTTCTGCCGAAGTTTGACGTGGTGGCGCTGAGCGATGGTCATTTTGAAGTTCGAATATCTGATCCGAAAGGCGTGGGGGAAGTTGATGTGGATGTGGACGGTCTGTATCTCGACATCACGGGACGTCACCGGGGACAGGATCAGATTGAAATTCGTGCATTGCTTGAAAAGGCAAGCGGGAAATTCGACAACGGTGACGTACATATTGACGAGCAGATTAATGGCATCAAGATTCGCGCAGCGCTGGACGAGGATTCGTTGAATATCCGCACAGCGGAGGGAAATCTGGCGGGAATCACACTGGACGCGCAGGATGTGTACGTTCCGGTACATCTGCAGGGAAACAAGCTGAATGCCATGTATTTTTCGGTGGATGTACCCCTGCCCATGCTCGCACGGTTCCCGCTGGATATGCCTGTTATGAAAGGGCATGCCGGCTTCAGCGGCCAGGTCAGCGCGTTGTTCGCAACGCCGGAAGAAGCGCCGAGCATTGTGGCACGCGGAAATGTGACCCTTCGCGAGGTTTCGGTGGATGATTTTGTCATTGGCGATCTGGATGGGACAGTGTCTTACAGCGATAGAGGTGTTGCATATTCAGATGTGGAGCTTCGCACTGCCGGTGGTGCGTTGAAATTGTCGGGGGGAATAGAGTTCGACGAGGATTTGAGTATCGAGAGCGAGGTAGACCTCGAGAATATTGAACTGGCCAAACTGCTTGAAAACCTCACGATGGACAATTCTTTTGTGATGCAGCAGATGAGTGGACATGTTTCGGTGAAAGGAAAATTGAACGGACTGCTGCTGCGCGGTACCACGGATTTGGATGTTCGACGTCATAGGGTGTTTGATGACGGATTCCGCAAAGCACACAAAGAAACGTTGATTTCGATTCCTGAGGTATCGGTACGCGGTCCGTTTACCATTACCGAAAAGGCGTTCGCTGGAAACGGATTTGTGGTGCAGCGAAATAATTCACTCGTGAATGTGGATATGGAGTTTTTCTTCGGAGACCGCGGGTGGAACCTGCATGCGTGGTCATCGAGAATGGATCTGGGCGACGTTGCGACTATCACCGGTTTCTCGGTGGATGGCAACGGCAGCCTGGATTGCAAAATCAATGCCCCGGGATGGGGTACGCCGTACATCGACGGCAGTGCAGCGTTCAAACGGATGCGCTTTGCGGGGTATGATTACAGTGAAGTATCGACGGGTGTGCGTTTTGACGGTCGGTATTTGTTGTTCGAAAATCTCGATATTCGCAGTCGAAAGAGTCATTATTCAACAGATGTGTTGTCGCTGGATTTTGAATCGCCGAAGGGGCTGGGTGTGGGGGCCAATTTTAATGTGGAGCGGGCGGAATTGGATGATTTGGCTCGCTCGTATCATCTCGATACGTCGCAATGGGGCTCCCCCAAAGGTTATTTTTCCGGTTTGTTGGATATTCAGTATCAGACGAAACCGGAAAAACTGTTTGTGAAAACCGAAGTGACGCACGAGGGGTTGACTCTGTTCAACGAAGTATTCGGCGGTGGCGGGATTGATGCAACGTACGACGACGGTACATTGCAGCTCACGCGGCTGGATATGACCAAGGGGCAGGGAACGGTCGCTATCACCGGCTCTCTCAAAGACCTTTCTGAACTGAATTTTATGGGGGTGGTAACCGATGTTCGCGTGGAAGATATTGTGTATCCGCTGGTGAGTGATTTGGAAATCGAAGGGGTGGGACAGGTGTTCGCCGTGCTGGAGGGAACAGTGGCACATCCGCAGGGGCGGGCGACGGTTCGGTTGTCGGATACCACGCGACATGAAATGAAATTCGGCGCCAGTGACCTGGAGGTGTCGCTGGATGGGAAGGTGGTTCAGGTGCAGGGCACCCTTGCCGATCGGATGGCGGTTGTGGAGCACAGCGTGTTCGACTTTGCGACAGATGATTTTGTGGTGGAAGCGTTCGTTCGGGATTTGAATCTGGCTGAAATAATGGACCTAAATAAAAGCGGCAGCCCTGTTACGTTGAAACTGACGGGAGAAACCGTGTTGAGCGGAAGAATGGAAGGCCCGGTCCAGTTGAACGGAATGGCGCGTATTTTTGATTTTCAGGCGGCGTATGAGCAGTTTCGTTTTAAAAATAAAGCGACTATCTCCATTACGGTTGCGAACGACAGATTTACGCTGAAAGATGCGCGGTTTCTGGGCGATCATGTGGTGTTCGATATCGGTGGGTATGCAGATGACAGGCGATTCAAGCTTTCCGCCAAAGGCCTGGCGAACCTGCAGCTGGTTTCAAGATTGACCGATACGGTATCTGACAGCGAAGGGAAGCTGTCGTTCAATGTGCTGATATCCGGGCCGTGGGATGATCCGAAATTCCGAGGGGAAGCCGAAGTGGTGGACGGGAATTTCGAAGTGGCGGGATTTCCGAATCGAATAGAGGACGTGAGCGGAAAGGTGGTGCTGGGGTCGAATATTATCCGATTGGCTGAGTTTACCGGAAAGAGCGCCGGAGGAACCCTCGATATGGGTGGATGGATCTCTTTCGATGGACTTGCCGTGGATGATTATCGATTCAATTTGGCGCTGGCGAATCTTGAACTGCAGCTGATGGATGAGCTGACCCTGCGGGCGTCTACGCTGAAAAACGGGTTGATTATGTCTCCCGGGAAAACGCGTGATATTCCGTTTATCAGCGGCGATGTGGAAATATCCAATTTCAAGTATACCGAACCCGTGCATATTATCGAGGTATCGGATTTGGATGTGACAGGTATCGGCGGCAAGCGGAAGCGGACGACCCGACCCAAACTATTCGACAAGAGCAAGGATGTGTTCGAGTATGATATTCGTCTTCATGGCGACCGAAATCTGATGATTTTGAATAACCTTCTCGATGCACAGCTGAAAATTGATGATCAGGAAGAGCCTTTGCGGTTGGTGGGAACGAATCAGGCGTACGGATTCCTGGGGCGTGTACTCGGGGTAGGCGGAGAGGTTCGTTTCGCCGGGAAAACATTTGAAATTCAAAATGCGTTTGTTTCGTTTAAAGACCCAACCCGTCCGGAGAATCCGAATTTCCGGGTAACGGCAGATGTGGATATTCGCGACTGGAAGGTGACGATTACCGCTGAGGGTACGGTGGAAGAATATGAAGTGCATCTATCGAGCCAGCCGTATCTGCCGCAAGAAGATATTGTCATGCTTCTGCTGACGGGAATGACAAAACAGGAGCACAACGCTCTTGATAGTCAGGGTCTGGCCATGTCGCTGGCGCCGATTCTGGAAAACGTGAGCTCCGGAGCGATTCCGGTGGAAGTGAATGTATATAGTGAGTATTCCGAAAAGGCAGGCACGGAAACCACCCGGGTGGCGTTGGGGAAACGGATTACCAGAGATATTTGGGTTCAGGTTTCGTCCAGCGTGGGTGAAGAACAGGATGTGGAGGGAACACTCAGTTACAAAATCAACGATAATGTTTCGGTTTCAGCCAGTTATGATAACAAGAATGAAACCAGTAAGAGCGGGAACTGGGGTTTGGATTTGTGTTTCCGGTTGGAGTTTTAAACGGTGAAGCGACTGCTGTTCACATTGATGTTGTTTTTATATGCTTCGTTTGCATACGCGCAAAGTGACAAGGGGGGCCCGCACGGTTCGTCGTTGGAAGATATTATCTGGAGTGAATCGTTGGATGTTTTGCTCGAAACGCCACTGCCCGGAGAGCCTCAGACAGTGTTGGGAATTGACCAGCAGCGCATGGATTCTCTGTTGGGTCGGCGGATCGTTTCGATTGAAGCGATTTCTCCACCAGCGGGTTTTGCTCCGGTCGATGATTTAGACGTGAAGCCCGGAAGCGTATTGACGCGTTCATTGGCACGCCAGATGGTGTTGAATTTATGGGAGAGCGGGAAGTATCGTGAAGTGAAAGTCAGCGGCGTGGCCCGGGGTGAGAAAGAGGTGGTTGTGTATCTTCGGGTGGAACCGATGTTTCGCACCGCGCGTCTTGTACTGACTGGAAATCGGGCATTGGCCGATGCCGAAGTGAAGCGCGCGATCGGTTTTTTACCCGGCGGAACCGTTGTTCCTTCCAGTGAATCGATGATTCAATTGCGCGACAAGCTTGTCGCTGAATACGGCAACCGAGGCTACAACAATGCTACTGCATCGGTGCGGCTGGAAACAACAGAGAATGTTGCTGAGCTCGCGTTGATTATCGATATCAATGAAGGAGAACCCGACAAATATGTCGATGTTTTAATTTTCGGGCTGACTGATGATTTGTCGAAAGAGCAGTTGTTGCGGGCGGCCGGTCTGAAGAAGGGAATCATTCGCGACTCGGCGTCAGTGGCGGAGGGGTTGGAGAAGTTGCAGCGAACCTTATTTGATCTCGGATATCCGGATGCGAAGATTCAGGATGAATACTATGAAAAGAAGCTCGAAGAATATCGATATACATTGTCAATCAATGTGGATGTGGGGCTGAAAACGCTGCTTGAATTTTCGGGTAATAAGAGATTGCGGGCGCGGGAGCTGCGCGAATTTGTCTGGAAACCCGGATTTCGTAGCGATGGCAGAAATCTTGAGAAAACAGCTTCGGAGTTGAAACGGTATGCGGTTTCGAGAGGGTTGTTTCATGCCCGGGTGTATGTGTTTCGTAAGTGTTATGCTGATGAAGACAAATGGTACACTGTGAAAGTGAATCAACGTTGTGCCCGCCCCGAGGTAACCTATCAGGCCGTTTTATTCGAATTGAGCGAGGGGCCGCAGGTGCAGGTGGAAGATATTGTGATCGACGGAGCCAGAAAATTTTCACTCAGCGAGCTTCAGGACGAAGTATTCGCATTTATGGCGGAACAGAACACAGACGATTCGACATTTGAATCGTTCAGTACGGAATCGGCCAATCGCGTGATTTCCACTGACTATGACAATAAGGCAGCCGCGCCATATGACGGCTCCAAGACTCTGTTTGACAAGCCGGAGACAATTTACAACCCGCAAAAGTATCTTGAGGTGACCAGGCATCTTGAGGATTTATACGCCGAGCAGGGATATTTGAATGCCAAGGTTACCGATACCTGCGTAATCAGCGACAAGAAGCCGATTTCCCGCGGCGGCAGAATGTATTATCCGGTTCCCTATCAGCGCAATGCGGATTCCGCGAATCTGTTGACCCCCTGCTTGTATATTGACCGTTCCCTCTCGGCACTGGTGGTGGAATTTTCGATTGACGAGGGAGTGCAAACGTTGATTCAGAATGTCGAGGTCGATGGAAATACACCGAGTGTGTTCACAAGAGCGGAGCTGTTTGACATCGGGGGATTGAAAATACGGCAACCATTCAATGAATATTATATACGCGATGCGGCAAACGCTATTCAGTCGGCCTATCAGGAAAAAGGCTATATGTTTGTGAACGTCACCTGGGAAACGACGATTTCCATGGACCAGACCGCTGCGGATGTGCAGCTTCGGGTGGTGGAAGGACCCCAGGTACGGGTAAAGAATATTCTGATAAACGCTGAGACAACCAATAAGTGGTTTATTCGCAACAATCTTGGTTTTGAGGAAGGCAACTTGGTGACACCGTCGGTATTGAACGAGGCACGACAGCGGGTGATGGATATCGGTGTGTTCAACGCGGCCACCGTGCAGATGCAGTCTCCGGGGGTGGCCAGCGATGAGAAGAATATTGTTGTCACCGTGGTGGAACGCAAGAGCCAGTATCTGGAATTGCGCGCGGGGGCAGCAACTGAAGACGGCGTTCGTGGCGGATTCGAGTACGGGCATAGAAACATTTTCGGCTTGGCCATCAATTACCGTCTGAAAATACGCGCCAATTACCGGCACGAAGATATTTGGTTCTTCGGTGACGAAGCGCAGGAATTTAAAGATGATTTAATTGCGCGTTATGAATATTACAATGCAAACCATGATTCCACATTGGCGCCGACGTTCAAATGGTTTGAATGGTATTTCCTGACAGGTTTTCGAACAACGAATATTCCCGGTACCGCGGGGCTGTTGGGTACAGGTATTGATATCACCTTCGAAAATGTGAACCGGCGCGGGTACAGCGCATTGAAAGTGGCGCCCAAGTATCGATTGACGTCTCATTATCTGAGATACCTGCCGGTTGAGTTGTCCACCGGTGTGGACGGCACCATCGTTTTACCCGCACAGGTTTCGAACGAAGACGATATCAGAAGATCAAGCTTCGGGCGGCTTCCATCGGGACGGGCGGTGTTCTGGGTAACCGGATTGAGCGTGGGGTTGGATTTTCGTGACAATCCGCTGGATCCTCGCAAAGGGGTGTTTCTTCACTTGAGGGGAGATTACGTTCATTCTCTCGACAAGTACACTGAACAACAGGAAGAAGGGGTTATGCAGCGGTCACGGTATATACGTTTCTCCGGCACGCTGTCGGGCTATATCCCATTTGCGGGCAAGGGAAACGTGTTGGCGCTGTCGACCAGTGTGGGATATATTTTTCATCTGATTGAGAATTCGATTACATGGGCCGACAGACGATTTTATATGGGTGGTGTTTCTACCTTGAGAGGGTTTAAATCCGATACGCTGTTCCCCGAAGATGTTCAGCCGACGTACGATGACAAAGGGGATGTACAGCCGGACTACGGCGGTCAGGCAATGATTCTGGCGCGTATGGAGCTTCGACACGATTTCGGAAAGAACATTGTAGGTGTGTTGTTCGGAGAAGCCGGAAATTTGTGGAGAGATGAAAAGAACTTCCTGCGTAAAACGGAAAGCGGCGATTTCACTCCGTTCCTGCTGCGTCCGGTCGCTGGTGTCGGCCTGCACTACAATACACCGGTTGGTCCCCTGGCCTTTGATGTGGGAGTCAATCTGAAACGAAAACGGGAATTCGATGAGCCCCTGTGGGCATGGTATTTCTCCATCGGAAGTGCTTTTTAAAATCGCTTGAAGAATCAAAGGCCGGCGGAGTTCGTTCAGTCCGGGCGCCTCCGTCCCTGCGCAAGCCGAATGAACAATTCAGATTTGATCGGTGTACTCATTTTTTAAGCGTGTACATTACGCGTCGCAGATCATATAGTCAGCTTTTTTGTAATTTGTACGAAATGGAAAAGATATGCATACTCGACCACAATTAAATTTATCGGATTTCTTTATTGCACTTCTTTTATCTGTGAGTTTTGTCGGTTGCGGTCCGGGGTGTCCTTGTCCGGACGGGGGAAAACTCGAGGGAGCGGGGGCCGCGAATGGCGGGCGAAAATGGTGCGTGAACAAAAATGACGCGGGCAAAATGGTCCGCTCCGGTCCGTATGACGAATGGTTTGAGCCGGGAAATAAAAAGGAATCCGGGTTCTATAAAAATGATATGCGCGACGGGGTGTGGCAGGCCTGGTACAAAAACGGAAAACGTCGATATGAAGGTACGTGGAAAGACGGCGTTCCGGATGGCAAATGGACCTATTGGTACCCAAACGGGAACCTGCAACGGCAGGGATATCGCAAAAACGGGATCAATTCAGACCTGTGGCAGGTTTGGAATTCCGATGGCACGCTACGCGAGAAAGTGTATCTGACAGATGCGAAAAAAGATGGCGTATGGGAACGCTATTATCCCAACGGCAAGCTGGAGAGCAAAGGCAACTGTGTTCAGGATATGCGTGTTGGTCAATGGTCATGGTGGGATGAATCGGGGCGCTTGAAAAAAAAGAGAACGTATCCGACTCCGAAAAAAGTTGCGGCGACGTTGACTTCAAAGCCGCTGCAGAAGACTCCTCCGCCCAAGGGACAGAACGTGTTGCTGATTGTGGTGGATGCGTTGCGCGCGGACGGCCTTACACCATACGGCTATTCGAAGCCCACCAGCCCGGCTATTGCCGAATTGGCCGAAGAAGGAATTGTGTTCGAAAATGCGCATTCTTCATCTCCGTGGACAGCGCCGTCGTTCGCTTCGATTTTAACCGGTGTATCGCCCACAGTGCATCAGATGGGAACCCGCCTGTTCAAGTCCGACACCGACGTGGATGATTCAGAAGTCGCTACGGTGGGGAAAATGCGTATTACACGGCTTTCTCCGAATATTCCGACGATTGCTCAACTGCTGAAACCGATTGAACTGAAAACCGGTGCCATTGTGAATAACGGTTTTCTTCATAAGGACACCGGGCTGGGTCAGGGATTTGATTTTTATGATTTGGTTATCCCCTATGGAAAAGGGCAAAAGCGCGCCAACGGTTTCTCTGGACCACGGGAAGCCACTGAAGTTACCGATACCGCGATGCGGTGGATTTTCGCGCAGAATGATTCGCCGTTCTTCATGATGGTGCATTATTTTGATCCGCACGTGGCGTACGATGCGCCTGAAAAATATCGCGAGCAGTTTGCCACGTTTGATACGCCCCGGTTTGCCGAGCGCTTTTCTCAGGTTACTCCGGTGCGCAACGGCACAATGAAAGTGGATAAAATGGAGCAGCTTCAAATCCGCGCGTTGTACGATGCGGAAGTGCGGTACACCGATGACGAAATCGGGCGGCTGCTTAAACGAATGGAACAACGTGGGTTGCTTGACAATACCTGGGTGATCTTCACAGCTGACCACGGCGAGGAGATTTTTGATCACGGGGGAATCGACCATGGGCATCGGTATGAGGAGGAAGTGGTGCGCATTCCATTTATTATTCGCGCTCCCGGTGGAAAATGGAATGCGGGCGTGCGATTGTCCGATTCCATCGGCCAGGTAGATGTGCTGCCTACCATCTTGGATATTTTCGGGCAGACACCGCCGCCAATCTCTGAGGGAACCAGCCTGCTGTCGTTGATCTTGAATCCGCCACCGGCCAGACCCGCGTATATGGAGTTCAATTTGTATTGGGGGGAACAGTTCGCGTGGTACGATGGTAAACGGTACAAGTTGGTCTATCCACTGGATGGGAAAGCCAAGCCGTTTGTGTATGATTTGCAGGCCGATCCGTTTGAAAAAGAAAAACTGGATACCTCCCACCCCATGTATCGTAAACTCTACTCTGTGGCGACCACCTATCGCACCGCATTGCAGCAGAAGGCGGAAAATTTCAAGGATGGCGAGCAGGCGGTTCCATTGAGTAAAGACGTGGAAGAGTCGTTGCGTGCCCTCGGGTATATCGACGGATAGCGGTGTAACCGCAACGTCCGAGTCGTAATATTTCCGCGTCTTTTCATCTATTGTTTATTACTGCAGTAAGCATGTGTCTCTTTCGTGATTGTATTGAAAGGCGAATTGACACTCGTGGAAAGGGAAATGGAATGCGTTGGTTGGTTATTTTCTTGTTTGTTTTTGGGCTCAGTGTAGCCGCGTGCGGAGCTGACAAGTCAGCGGATGATTCGTCCGATTCAAATGGTGACCTCGAAGGAGATACCGATTCTGACAGCGACACCGGAAATGATTCTGATTTGGACACCGGTACGGAACTGCCGACCATATCGGATTGCAACGACGGCATCGACAATGACAGTGACGGGTACACTGACTGGCAGTTTGATTTGGGATGCGTTCATGCCGACGACGATGAGACGTCGGGAAGCCGCGCAGAAGAGCAGGGCTTCACCACATTTGACGTGAGCGCAGATAGCCGGGTGATATATGTGAGTGCATCGGACGGCGTCGACACCAATGACGGATTGACCCCCGAAACACCGGTACAGACGATTGCACAGGGCGCTTCGCTGTTGAGGGATGGCGAAAACGATTTCATGTTACTCAAGCGGGGTGACGTATGGCGCGGTGAGTCTCTCGGTCGATTTATTTCCGGTCGAGACGCGGCGCACCCGATGGTGATCGCATCGTACGGGGATTCTGTCGCATTGCCCCGGGTTGAGGTGAATACAAATTTTATCGATCATAACGGTCAGGAGCGCAGCTATGTGTCGATAGTGGGATTGGAAATCGTGGCCTATCCGAAAATCGTTGGTGACGCTGAGTATGACGGAAGCACGGGGGGAGGCTTTCGATATGTGGGCGGCGGCAGTGATTTGCTGATAGAAGGATGTCGGCTGACCCATTGCGAGTTGGTGGTGCAGTCCTACGACGTAGGGCATTACGAGAATGTGGAAGTGCGGCGCAATGTAGTAGAACTGAATTATCATGTGGACACCTGCGGACAGAACAGCACGTATCGTCCATCGGGAATATACACGTCGCACGTGGATGGGATGCTGATTGAAGGGAATATTTTCGATCACAACGGGTGGAACGAGGAGGTGGAAAGCGCGTGCGCCACCATGTACAATCACAACATGTACCTGAGCGGCAATGATAATCTCGTTGTGCGCGAAAACATCATTGCCCGGGCGTCGAGCATGGGAATCAAGATGCGCTCTGATGAAACCGGCGACAGCAATACCCTACTGTTTGAAAATAACCTATTTGTGGACGGCGAAATCGGCCTCGGTATCGGTGGAAATACCGAGGAACCGCACCGGTTTTCTGATGTGACGATTGAAAACAATGTTTTTACGCAAATCGGATTGAACAATCCTACAGAGCGCAACTTCGCATGGATGCTGGATATGTCCGATATCGATACCGCCCTGGTGACCGGTAACTATTTTCTGCATCAACCATGGTATGGAAATGCGTATGGCATCGCACTTGGCGGCGGCACACAGACCGATATCTCGATTGTGGATAATCTGTTCTACAATCTGATGGCGCGTTCGCTGCGTGTGCAGGCTGTTTCAGCGTGGGAGAATGTTCAGATTCGTGAGAATCGATTTGTCGACCCGGGGCTCGACACCTGTCTGGTGGATCACAGCGGCGGATTCGCGTCCTTTTCATATGCGGACAATGAGTATTCGGGGCAGCAGGGCGTGGACTGGTTTTGCGGGGATATTGATGGTGACCTGAACGCATGGAATTTGGCTTCGTCGGAAACAGGTGCCGCTGAGTTCACACCGGCGTTTCGTGATCCCGATAGAACCGTGGGTTCATACGCCGCCACATTGGGGCTGGATGGTACCCTGGAGGCATTTATGGCGGAGGCGGTGGAGCGTACGCGGTTGAACTGGAATGACGCCTATACCGCCACGGCTTTGAATAACTATATTCGTGAGGGGTTTGAATAGCGCATTCTTTTTTCGGATGGCTAAAAAAGGTAGCTGAGTTTCATCAGAAAGCGTTGCTCGGGATATTGGTCGATGGTTTGAAAGGTGCGGTATTGGGTATATGGCCCATGGGAGACTTCACCGAGTCCTCTCCTTGTATAAGATAGATACACCACCGATTGCGGTCGAAACTCGTACCGCAGCAGCCCTTGCAGATTCAGCACGGTCTTGCCGAAATCGGGTGAGTCAGTATATGTGGCAGCGGTTATCCGACTGTTCGGATGCAACTCCCGAAAGTCGTGGTAGTGCGCTTTGCTGCTGAGGAGTTGCGAGGTCATCTCCAACGTGAGCTGTCTGAAAATAACGACGGTGCTTTTCAGTCCGGTTTCCAATTCTATCAGATTCCGTTTGGCAAGAATGTATTCATCGTAAGTGTCCCGCTCCACCGTGTCCCCGTAGGACTCGCGATTTTTCGCCCGAACGATTCGATTGCTCAGTTCCAGCTCGAATCGGCCGGTGCGCAGGGTAAAAGTCGGTTTTAAAATGAAATAGTATCCGGTATCATCGGTGCCCAGGTTGCCATCAAATTGAAAACCGAACGGCTCGTCCTCAGGGGTGAGCAGTCCGACCCACATGCCCCCCCCTGGAATTCGCTTCAACGGGGGGCCGTCTGCAAACTCCATGTCGTCATATGCCGAGAGTTTCCCGTAACCACCCAGGTGTGTCCACATTCGGTTTCTCCACTTGACACTCAGATACAGATTGCTCTGTTTCTGAAGTTGAAGGCCGTCGGTGTTCCACTCGAAAAATGTTTGCAGCCCCGTATACAGTTCATAGATGGCATTTCGTTGCTCATTGATAAGGAATTGTGCGTGATACGTCAGTTTGTGCAGGTCGTTGCGATCAATATACCCGAGGTGATTGGGGTTGAACGAGAGGCTTCGATAGTCGTACTGGGCTGAGGTTCGAAAATGTCGTCCCCCCTGACGGCCTATCCAGGTCCACGCTGCCAGCCCGGTGTCATAGCTGCGCGGCGCATCACTGTTGTCTTTATCCTGCGTTGCAGAAGCGGCGACCTGTCCTTTCAATGCGTATTCTTTGTCGCTCCAGAAAATATTCCAGTCCACGCCGCCGGTGTGTGCGTCGTCGAAATTGTCTTCGGGAAGATGATGGGTGGAGAGTATGCCGATGTTGTTTCCGTTTTTGTATTGTTTGCTCGCGCGCAGCACGGCATCGTGGGTCCATGGCGACGTGTCGACAAACGTTTGTTCCTGGGTTCTATTGGTTTCAACGGCGACACGTGTGGGTTCCGAGAGTACGTGGAGTGCACCGACAGAAATGCCGCTTGCGCTGGTTCCGGAGAATTTCGTGGCGAGCAACAAAGGCGTGTATAGCGGCCCCTCTGAAACCGATTCATTATCGGCCACACCAGGCGCGGCAGGTGCTTCGCCCAGGCGTCGACTATAGAATAACTGAATGGGGGTGATGAACAGCTGGCGGTTTTCCAGAAAGAAGGGCCTTTTTTCTGCGTACAAGGTTTCGATGTTGCTGAGATTCACCACTGCGTTGTCAATTTCGATTTCGCCGAAATCCGGGGAAAGCGCCATATCGAGTGTCCATCCGGGAGCAAGGCCGGCTTTGATATATCCGCCGGCACCGATAGCAAATCCCTCAGGTGAGGTGCTGTCGCTTCCGGCGACTTTGGTGGTATACGAAGAGTGGATTTCCTGAATGACGGCGAGCGGCAGCTTGGGCGAAATCCGTTGCGTGCCGGTAAGCCTTGCCATTCGAGACATTTCGCCGGTTTCTTCCGGGTGCTTCGGTTGAAGGACAACCAGCTGGTGCCTGTGTGCAATCCAGCGTTTGACCTGAAATCCGAACTGACGAGTACGGCTCGTGAAACGCAGCTGATCAAGCGGTATGGCAAATTCAGCCGTCCATGATGTGTCGGTTACGGTTGTTGCCACCTCCCACGTCGCATCCCAGTTTCGGTCGAAGATGGTATCGTCACTCCAGGCACCGTCCTGCTGAATTCCGGAAGGATTCACGATAAAGCTGAATCCGGTTTTCCCGTCGTTGGTTGGGCTCAGTGCAATCTCGAGTTTGTCGAAGTCTCCATCCCTGTCCCTTCTTGTGTATCGTGACTGAATGGTATGTCTGGAAGGAATGTGGCACCGGACACCTACATACAGGTGCGAGTGCGTGTACGCCGCAGAAACTTCTGTCTGTTCATCGGGTGCGGAGAGCGGATTTGGAGATTGCTGAGTAAAGTCGCTGAAAAATGGTGTGCGCTGCCATATGGCATCGTCCAACTTTCCATCAATGTGGGGGGCCTGTTCGGCTGCGAGTATCGGAATAGAGCGAACCTGCGCTGCCGCCCGGCCGGGAAATGCGCTCAATAACAGCAATACGAAGATGGGCGTGAATCGTATCATTACGGGTGGTGCTATTTGAGTATTCATGTGGAGTCAACGATTCTTTCTCGTGTCGAATTTCGCTGGAGTACGAGTATCGTCAGTATAGTGGACGCGACCGACGAAGACGGCTCTTGGGAAATGTTCCTGATACCGAGTTCAGGTATTTATGATATCTGCTGGAAGGATGTACAGTGGGGAAGTACCAGGTCAGATAAAAAAGTTACCAAAATTGCGGTGTGAGGGGTTTAAAAGAGTGGAAGAAATAGAACAAGCACAGTTGAAAATGATATGATAGCGTTGGAATACCGGGGGAGCTTAATTTTAGGAGAAATATGGTGAATAAAATAAATCGACTGCATTTGCTCGTAGTTGTTTTCGCAGTAGCGGCAGCAACCGGTTGTTATGAAATATCGAACGCATTGGAGACAGATACGGAGCCGGTGGGAACAGTGGACGGGGACAGCGACAGCGATTCGGACAGTGATGGCGATGCCGATGGCGATTCTGACAGCGATGCGGACGGGGATGCGGATGGGGACAGCGACAGTGACGTGGACGGTGATGCGGACGGCGACAGCGACAGCGATGGGGATGTGGATGGGGATACAGACAGCGACGCGGATGGGGATACAGATAGCGATTCGGACAGCGACTCAGATTCGGACAGCGACGCGGATTCCGACAGTGACTCCGATTCGGACTCGGATTGTCCCAACGGATACTTCACCTGTTTTGACGGTGAATGTATTCCCAACTGGTGGCTTTGCGACGGCATTACCGACTGTACGTATGCAGAGGATGAAGATGAGGAGTTCTGCGGCTCGGTGGATGGTGATGCCGATACCGACACCGATGCGGATACGGACAGCGATGCGGACAGTGACAGCGATGCGGACAGTGACAGCGATGCGGACGGGGATGCGGATGGGGACAGTGACAGTGATGGGGACAGTGACAGCGATGCGGACAGTGACAGCGATGCGGACAGTGACAGCGATGCGGACAGCGATGCCGATACCGATTCGGACGCGGATTCGTGTGGCATCAACTCGACCGTTTCTCTGGCACTGGGCGATACCGTGAAGCAATACGCACAGATAAACAATCAGATGAACTGGTTGAATACCAGCTGTGACTACTACTACGAACAGGATTCCGGAAAAGATTATATTGTGCACGTGCAGGTACAGGAGCAGGGGGATCTGGTGGTTGAGGTTGAAACCGACTATTGGGACGAAATTCTGTTCGCCTTGTTCGCTTACTCCCCGACGGCGTCGGAATGCCCGAATCCTTCCGCTGAACTGGGATGCCAGTATTACATGCCCTACTATTACTACGATTTCGATTATCCCGGGTCAGGCAGCGGGAATATTCTCTTCGGTCAGGTGCCCCCGGGTGACTACCTGCTGGTGGCATCGGATCTGTGGGGATATGCCAATCCGGTAACCTATCATTTGGGGTTGTATGAGGAAATCTGCAACAACGGTGAAGACGACAATTACGACGGTGAGGCAGATTGCGCAGATGCGGCCTGTGTGGGACTGACGGAATGCCAGGGCGGAACCTGTGAAACCGATATGGCGCTCGGCACGCTGGTACCCAACCAGGAGTATCCTGTTGAGATTACGCCCGATTCTTCGGGGTTGAATGACAAATTTGATTTGAGTTGCTCGGAGTACTGGTATGGCTGGGGCGGAAACGAAACCGTGATTTCGTTCAGTTTGGACGTGACCAGCGATTTGTATATTTCGTATGCCGGCAACGATTATGTCGAATACTCCGCCGGGTTGCTGTTTGAAGCCGGCGCTGGGCATGATTGTTCCGAGAACGAGCATTCCTGCGCGGTGGTGTGGGACAGCTATTCAAATGCCCGACTGACGCAGACACCATTGGGGCCCGGAACCTACTATCTTGTTGTGGAGGCGCCGTACTACAATGTTGATTTGTCGCTCGAAGTATGGGCGACGCCGTCTTGCATCGGTGCAACTGTTTGGGATGACGACAGTTATTCGTGTATTCCCTGGGACTGTGGGGTTTGGGATTTGGGGATCTATTCCGGAGAGTCGATTATCGCTCACGGGAATACCTGCTCCGGAACCGATTTCTTTGTAGGGGGCATGGACACCTGTGTTCAGAACAACGGCGGGAACGAGCAGGTGTACCGCATTGTTGTGCCCGCGGGGGAAACCATTACCGCAGTACTTGCGCCCATCGGCGGCGGATTGCAGGGACCGGCCCTGTTTGTGACTCAATCTTGTGAAGACTATTCTCTGACCACATGTGTTTCCGGCAGTTCCACCTGGGACGGCAGCCCGTTGGTCACTTATACCAACAGTTCCGCCGAGGACCAATTGGTCTTCATCGGTGCCGATGGGTACGAGGACAGCTACTATATGTACGAGGGATTTTCGTCGAATTACTGCGGAGAGTATATTCTCATCGTGGAATAAGTGCGTACGCTGCGATTTTTTGTTTGCCCTTGGAATAACCTGCAATTCAGTGAAAATAGGGTCTAATAATCGTATATCGAAGCAGAGCGACGGGCGGAATCCGGTTTTGAATCATTTTACCGTTGAATATATGCACGTTGTATGATGTCGTAGTAATAATATGTGTGCACATCAATAATTGGAGATATTTCTATGAGAACATTATTTTCTATTTTGGTATTAACGTTAATCGGGAGTTCGGCTGCGGCCCAAGTGGTCGTTCTCACGCCGGAATACGGAACTGTCTCCTTTCTGGCCACAGAAGCAAGACAGAGCAGCAGCGACACGCAGGCGTCCATTGTCGGATCGACCTATGTGGCTGAAGCGAATACCTGTGTGGTTGGTGAAAGTTCAACCGTTGCCGATAGTAATTCGTTGTCATTTAATATCCGTCGCCAGCGGGGTGCATTGGAATTTTCCCTGTCCGGAGTGGAACTTCCCACGTATCTGACCGCCAGCAACTTCAGCGCCAGATTGTTGGGGTTAAGCGGTGCCGCCATCAATAACAGCAGCATTACCTCGCTGAGCATCGACCTTTTCGACATGGCGGATGACCAGGAAGATTTGCTGATTGATGAGGCGGATTACTACATTGACGAGGAAGGAGCGGTCTCTGTGAACGCGGACCCGGCGGTCAATGGGCAGTTCGGAGAAGAGGGAATTGATGTGACCGAACAACTCCGTCGTGATCTGTTCGGTGACGGTGCAGAGGATCCGTCGTCGGGATTTATTCTGGTGGCTACCGGAGGAACCGGATTTGTGTCGTTTGCGGCGGAAAATGCAGTTGTCGAAATTAATCTGGTAGACGCCGATGCGGATGCCGATACTGACGCAGATACCGATGCGGACAGTGACGGTGATGTGGATGGCGATGCCGATGCCGATAGCGACAGCGACAGCGATATGGACACCGATACCGGCGATACCGATTCATGGTACTATGATGAAGACGATAGCGACGACAACGATCATGACATTGACGGCGATACTGTGAAATGCAGTTGTAGTGAAGCGGGAGTATCTGCGATGTCTTCAATTTTTAAACTCCTGTTCTAGCCGTTGCGCGTATCTCACGTAACCTCAAACAAGCATTCATAAGGTCGGTTTTTTCATTGTGATGAAAAATTGGAAAACAGTTTTCGGGGTATTAGTCAGCGTGGGATTATACGCCGCGACAGCGTTCAGTGGTGAATCTGCAGAACCGAATGTCACCGTGGTGTCCGCGTCCGGCAGCGTGAAACTGAGAACCGCGGAGCTTACAACGCCCGAACAATGGCCTCTCGCAGCAGCGATGCTGAAGGAGCAACCGCAGCTTGATGCGGTCCTAGTGAGGTATCCCAACGCGCGGTATACGGGGATTGTTGCCTCGCAGGATGCTCCGCTTGATGTGTTGTTTATCGATTCGGACGGTCAGGTGCGCGGTATTCTGGAAACACTCGATGACAATTTTTTTCATGGATTTGAGAAGCCGGTGATTGCCATGCTGTGTCTTCGAGCCGGAGCGGTTGCGCGTCACAAAATGGCGCGAGGAAATCTGGTGCTGCTCGGGACTGGGGCGTTTGCAGCGACTGCGCCAGGCAGCGCGAAAGAAACATTGGCAAATTTGAAAGATGCAGAATCCAGACTGCGGAAAGCGGCAGCCCGGAACAGCCGCTCGGCGCTTGAATTGGGAGCGTTGTATCTTGAACAAAGAGATTTTGAGAAGGCGAAACGGGTATTCTCCGAACAGGTTGCAAAGAAGGGTGATGCATCGAGTCGCATTGGCTTGGCCATGGCGCTATCGGGAATGGGAGAGGTGGAACGGTCTATTCAGATGCTGATAGACGTCGTGCAATCGGATGATAGCAACGAGGAAGCGTATTTGAACCTGGCGCGAATTTTTAGATACGTACGCAAGGTCGATGCCATTGTGGCGGTTCTGGCGGCGGGTGTTTCCGCACATCCGGAACTGCTGTCTCTGCGCCTGGAGCTGGCAAAGCTGTACCTGGAAAACGGCAAGCTTAACGTTGCGGCTCAAATTCTCGATGCTGGTATTTTCAATGCCGGTGCGGTCGATAAAGCGAAATTGGCGAGGGTAAGAGGGGATGTGTATTTGCGGGAGGGTGCGCTTTCAGACGCGGCGGCATCGTATGCCGCATATCTCGATGTTTTTCCGTCTGCGCCCCATGCGGCGGAGTTGCGATTGTTTATCGCAAGACACAGAAAAGGTGACGAGTGACGCGACTATTTCTGATTATTGCATGTGCGGGGAGTTTGCTGTGCGTGTCCTGCGGCGACAGGCCGAAGGAAGTCGCGCCGCATCGCCAATCCTCCGCTTCTTCTGTGCCCGGGAAGTCCTCCGATATGGCACCGAATGTCTTGTTGATTACCGTTGACACGACTCGTGCGGACCATCTGGGATGCTATGGGTATTCACATGTAAAAACGCCGGCCATTGACGGGTTGGCCGATGAAGGTGTGCTGTTTGAAGAGGCCTTTGCCGCGCAGCCGGTGACGCTCCCGGCCCACTGTAGCATTCATACCGGCAAGTATCCGTTTCGTCATGGTGTACGTGACAACAATATTTATGAATTGTCAAAGCAGAACCAAACCCTGGCCGAAGTGCTCAGCGCTCGGGGGTACCTTTCCACCGCATTTGTGGCATCGTATATTTTGAACCATCGGTTCGGATTGTCGCAGGGGTTTCATTTTTATAATGATCGATTTGTGAAGCCGAAACAGAAAGGGCGGTTGCCTGTGGACCGCCGCGCCAGCGAAGTGAGCTTTCTGGCGACCGAATGGCTTCGGGAGATGAATACAGAACTGAATCACCGGCCGTTTTTTTTATGGCTGCATTATTACGATCCTCATGCAGACTATAATCCGCCCCATCCGTACAAAACGGCTTACGGCAATCCATATGACGGTGAAATTGCGTATATGGATGATTGGCTGGGGTATTTTTTTGATGAGTTGAAGAAACGGGGCAAGTGGGACAACACTATGGTGGTGCTGGTGGGCGACCACGGGGAGGGGTTTGGGGATCATGGTGAAAGTACGCATGGTATGTTCATTTATCGTGCGACCACCCATGTGCCGATGGTGATGAAATTTCCCGCCGGAGAATACGCCGGCACGCGTGTGCCATATCGCGTCAGTCAGGTCGATATTTTTCCGACCATCTTGTCTGAGTTGTCATTGAAAGGAAGCGATGAAATAGACGGCCGTTCGTTGCAGCCGCTGATTCGGGGGGAAGAGAAAAGTCATCGGGATACCTATTCAGAAGTATACATTCCAAGAAGTTTTCATTGGAGTGAACTTCACGGACTTCGCACTAAAGACGATTTTTATATTCAGGCGCCCGGTCCGGAGTACTACCATCTGGATGCGGATCCGTTTGAAAAAGAGAACCGATACAGTGAGGAAACCGAGTCCGCAAAGCAGATTGCAAAACGTTTACGCAACATGACAGTTGATGTGGCGTCGGTGAAAACCGGGAAGGTTGCCATGAGCGACGAGATGGCGAAACGGCTTGAGGCGTTGGGTTACTTCGTTGCGGAGGATGGCCCGTTTGAAGATACCACCGAGCTGTTACCTGATCCGAAGGAACGGATTGCAGCGTTTAATGCACATCAGCGAGCCAACAATTTCGCAGAGGAAGGCCGCATTGCGGAAGCGCTCCAGGTGTATGCGCAACTTGTGGAAAATGACCCGAAGAACGTTCGATTTCTTATGGAGCTGGCGAATCTTCATGTGAACAATGAGGACTACGACGCCGCAGAAAAGATGTACCTTCGTGCGGTGCAGATTGAGCCTCATCATATTCGTCTGCTGACGCTGGTGGGAACGCTGTATCGTCTTTGGCACAAGCCGGGAAAAGCGATTGAATTTTACCAACGTGCGCTGAATGAAAACAATGATGATTTCCTTCCTCATTTTCACCTGGCTTCTGTATATCTTGCGCAAAAAGAATATGCCCTTGCGAAACAGCACTTGAAAAAGGCGGTTACGATTCGGCGGGATGCCGCTGCGTTCAACAATTTGGGCT
Organism: Deltaproteobacteria bacterium; assembly: GCA_016936575.1. GTDB lineage: Bacteria > Myxococcota_A > Polyangia > JAAYKL01 > JAAYKL01 > JAFGXQ01. The sequence continues at coordinate 50,211 of JAFGXQ010000128.1, read as the reverse complement.
ACATTGCGATACAGGTGGATGGTCAATTTGAGCTGGGGGTTCGGTATATTCAAAAAGCGGTACAGTCGGCAATCAACAAGGCACCATATCTATATAGTCTCGGTGTCGCATATCGCGATCACGGAAGGCTTTCAGATGCGCGCACAACCTTGTCGCAGGCGGTTACGCTGGTTCCCGACGACTTGGAATATATCGCGGCGCTGGAAGGGGTCTGTCGAACGATGGGGGATGCGGTCGAAGCCGAAAGGTTGGCGGCTCGCCGGGCGCTGCTGACGCGATCGAACTAAATACAAACAATTTTGGATACATGTGCTTATCGTTTGGGTTGTCGAGAGCGACGTTGCGCGGCTTCTTCGGCTCGTTTGATTCTGGTTTGAACGTCTTCCGCGAAGGTGGCGCTGTCTTCCTGAATACAGCCGGGCCTTCCTGGAACACATAGCGTTCGCAGCAATGAACATTGTTGGTTCTCGGCTTGGTTGTTGGGGCAGGAAAAGGTCATTGGAAAAGTATGATCGGTTTTTGTTTGGAGAGCAACGGATTAGTGTGTAATTGTTTTTGCATATATCATTCTTTACAGTTTTCGTTTCTGGAAAATGAAACCGAAAGGGGGGAGAAATGAACGCTCGATTCGTATTATTGATTGTAATGTGTGGGTGGCTGGCGTCGGCATGCGGCGATGATGGGCCGGGGGGAGATATTGGCGACAGCGACCCCACCGTGACTTCGACGGAACAATACGGAGAAGTGCACAGCGGTCAGTATCATTTAGGGCCTGTGGATTTCGCCGAGTCCGAATGGCATAATGCCTGCGCACCCGGCGGGGGATATCGCGGTGTGTTATGGGAGTCTACCGGGTTGGGCGGAGAGTATCTGGCCGGTGTGAGTAATAGCTACAATCTGGGTGGCGGCGTGTGTGATGCATGTATTCTGATTGAAACCGGAGAGGGACAATCCATTGTTGCCCGAGTGGTGACATATGGAGTGACTAATGAGCCGGGAGACATTGACGTGAGCCCGTCTGTGTATGAAGCATTGAATCAGGATGAATACCCCAGAAATATGACATGGGAGTTCACCTCGTGTCCGGATACGGGGCCCCTGTACTATGAATTTCAGACCGAGGCGAATGTGTGGTGGACCAGTTTGTGGGTTCGAAATGCGAAGGTTCCGATTGTATCGGTTGAGGTGCAGAGTGCGAATCACCCGGAGTTTGTCGAGCTGACACGCGGTAGCGACGGTACTCTGACAGATGGGGCCGGATTTGGTGAGGGGCCGTTCACGCTTCGGATTACCGCAATGGACGGTCAGGTGATTGAAGAACCCCTGGATGGATTTGAAACTGGAGAACTGATAGAATCGACGCAGCAGTTTCAGTAGCAGACGTCAGTTGAGGATATGACGGTCGAGGAGGTCTTTAAAATCTTCTTTGGGGCGCGCGCCGATAATCGTATCTTTTACTTTCCCCCCCTGAAAAAGCGCGATGGTCGGAATAGAGCGTACGCCGAGAGAGCCCGCCACCATTTGTTCTTCATCCACATTCACTTTGACTACCTTGGCACGGCCGTCGTATTCCTGAGCGATTTGTTCCAGCACCGGTCCCACCATGCGGCAAGGTGCACACCAGGGGGCCCAGAAATCAACAAGCACCGGAACATCACTATTTGTTACCTGGCTTTCAAATTCAGAATCGGTCACATGTTTCACATTACTCATGGCAATCTCCTTTATCACTTGCCGGGTTGCGGCATATTGTGTTGGTTTCTGCCAAGAGGAGCCCCGTGCTTGCGGTGAGGTGTCAAAAATAATTACAGGTATTGATTTCGCTGTTCGGTATCTTTCTGACGCTGAAGCATGAAACGTTTCTTTTTTTCATAATATTCTATTTTTATTAGTGGTCTTTGTGGTACTGTTATGCCTGTTTTAAGGAGGGTCCCTTGTTTTTAAAAATATCTGATGCCGCCAACTTGGGCATACACGCTTTGGCGTATATGGCCGAACAATTTGAATCTCAACGCCCCATTGCCACGGCTGAAGCGGCAGATGCGTTTGACGTGTCGGCCAATCATCTGAGTAAAGTACTTCAGCGGTTGACCCGCGCTGGATTGGTTAAGTCTGTGCGCGGTCCCAAAGGAGGGTTTGTGTTGGCCAAGTCGCCCAAAGAAATTACCCTGCGCGACGTGTACGAAGCAATTGATGGCATCGTCACCAAAGAAGATGCCTGCATTCTGGGAACCAAGCATTGCGGTGTGGCCCACTGCGTGTTCGGGAATCTGGTTGACGAAGTGCAGCATCGGGTGACTGATCATTTTTCATCGGTAACGCTTGCCGATGTAATCAATCGATAAACGTCATCTCCCCTTTCGCGGTGAACGTGCCGCGGACAGGCCGGGAAAAAAAATTCGAAAAAAATATTATTGACAAGTAATGTTTTACTGGTAAACAGGTATTTGAATACCAATTTATTTGGCCAATAACTACGGCCACGAAAGGACCAGGTGAATTCAATGAGTATGTTTTGTTATCAGTGTCAGGAAGCACTTAAAAATGTGGGCTGCACCAAGAAGGGTGTGTGCGGAAAGAGCGATGACACCGCGAATCTGCAGGATATGCTGGTACATGCAGTGAAAGGGTTGAGTCTGTATGTGCAGAGGGCTCGTCAGCACAATGTGAACTCGGGCGACGCGGCGACACTGATTCAAGACGCGTTGTTTGTTACGGTAACCAATGTGAACTTTGATGCGGCTGCGATTCGGGAATGGGTGAGTGCGGTTCTGGTGAAACGAGATGAATTGAAGTCCGCGTTGGAATCGGCAGGAATCGATGTGTCGGGCATCACTCATGACAGTGCGACGTGGTCGGGCGGCGCAGATACCTATGAAACTAAGGGGGCCAGTGTGGGGGTACTGAGTCAGAAGGACGAGGACGTTCGGTCACTGCGAGAGTTGCTCATTTATGGCGTAAAAGGCATCGCCGCATACGCCAGTCACGCGGCGGCACTGGGAAAAACGGACGATTCGATTTATTCATTTATGGCGGACGCGATGGCGTCGACCACGCAGGAGTTGTCGCAGGACGAAATGGTCGGTCTGGTATTGAAAGCCGGGGAGGTTGCCGTGACTACAATGGCGCTGCTGGATGAAGCCAATACCTCCGCCTACGGCAATCCGGAAATTACGGAGGTCTCTTTGGGGGTGAGGAATAATCCCGGGATTTTGATTTCAGGTCACGACTTGAAGGATTTGGCCGATTTACTGAGCCAAACAAAAGATACCGGTATTGATGTGTACACCCATGGGGAGATGTTGCCGGCCCATTATTACCCGGCGTTTAAGAAATACCCTCATTTTGCGGGAAACTACGGCGGCGCCTGGTATGACCAGAAAAAGGATTTCGAAGCGTTTCAGGGGCCGGTGCTGATGACCACGAATTGTCTGGTACCTCCGTCGTCTAGCTACAAGGAACGCGTCTACACAACCGGTGTGGCGGGCTTTGCAGGATTGACCCATATTTCGGAGCGAAATGCACTTGGGCAGAAAGATTTTTCAGCGGTTATTGCCAAAGCGAAACAGTGTGCGCCTCCGCAGTCGTTGGAGGACGGTACTTTGGTGGGCGGTTTTGCCCATGCGCAGGTGTTGGCTCTGGCAGATAAGGTGGTAGCCGCGGTGAAAAGCGGTGCCGTGAAAAAATTTGTGGTGATGGCCGGATGTGATGGTCGTCAGAACGAGCGCGAGTATTTTACCGATGTGGCCAATGCGTTACCGGAGAATACCATTATTCTGACAGCGGGATGCGCCAAGTTCCGGTACAACAAACTTCCGTTGGGAGAAATCGGCGGCATTCCGAGAATTCTGGATGCCGGACAGTGCAATGACAGCTACTCGCTGGCAGTGGTGGCGCTTAAACTGAAAGAAGTGTTCGGGCTGGAAGACATCAACGATTTGCCTATCGAGTTCGACATTGCCTGGTATGAGCAGAAGGCGGTGACCGTATTGTTGGCATTGCTGTATCTCGGTGTGAAAGGAATTCGATTGGGGCCCACGTTGCCCGCATTTCTGTCTCCGAATGTGGCCAAGGTGCTGGTCGAGAACTTTAATATCCAGCCGACAGGAACAGTGAAAGACGATGTTGCTGCGATGATGGGGTAGACCATGGCAAAACGTAAAATTATCAAAATTGACGAGGAAAAGTGCACTGGTTGCGGATTGTGTGTGCCCTCCTGCGCAGAGGGTGCGATTCAGATTATTGACGGCAAAGCAAAGCTGGTTGCGGACAATCTGTGCGACGGATTGGGCGCGTGCCTTGGGGATTGCCCGGAGGATGCGATTACGATTGAGGAGCGGGACGCAGATGAGTTTGACGAAGCAGCGGTAGGTGTTCACTTGAAAAAAGATGGGCCCCGCGGGGCGTCAGCGCAACATGCGATGGCGTCGCCTCGACCCCACAGTGACCACGGTGCGCATGGTGGGGGGTGTCCGGGGTCACGAATGCTTACATTCGACCGCACGGAATCAACATCTTCCAAGGCTGCTGATGCGGAGGGCGAGGTTGCGTCTGAGCTGCGTCAATGGCCGGTGCAGATGCATCTGGTAAGTCCGCTGGCGCCTTATTTTCAACGGGCGGATGTGCTGCTGGCCGCAGATTGTGTGGCTTTTTCGGTAGGAGACTTTCATCGCTCTTATTTGCGGGGAAAAGCGCTGGCCATTGCTTGCCCGAAATTGGACACGGGCAAAGAGTCATATGCTGAAAAACTGGTTGCCATGATTGATGATGCCGAAATAAACACATTTACGGTGATGGTAATGGAAGTGCCTTGCTGTACCGGATTGGTGACGCTTGCACAGCAGGCTGTTGCGAACGCGTCGCGCAAAATACCGATTAAAAAAATTGTGGTCAGTTTGAAAGGCGAACAGCTGTCCGAGCAATGGATTTAGTTTAAACGGATTGGTTTTTCTTGGGTCAGTATTATGAGGAGGAATTGCTTCGCAGAGGGCGAATCAGTTTTTCCAGTCCGTTCACTTTAATCTCATACAGCGTTTCGAGCAGTCGGCCCAGTTTCCCACCGGGAAAACCCTGCCGCTTGAACCACACCACATAGGGTTCGGGAAGATCAATCAACAGCACGCCTTTATATTTTCCGAACGGCATCGGCATATTGGCCAACGTTTTTAATTCTTCGGCATCTGGTATCAAAAAACCGGGAGAATCAGGGTTATTCATGTCGCTGATGTAGCAGCGCTGCGTGAATTTTTAAAGAGTGAAGTCGGTTTTTGTACTGTTTTGCATCATTTTTTTGTAAGACTCGAAAGTGGATTGAATGAACAGTAACGATTTACCGCGATGAATATCGAGGGCGGATATGAACATGCGAATTCGGTTGGATTTTGGACCATTTACGTTGGATGCGACTTTTTTCGATACGCCTGTGGCCCAGCGACTGTACGACTCGCTCCCACAGACGGTGGATTTGACCGGATGGGGGCGGGAGCTGTATGGAAGCGTTCGGGGAAATCACGGCAGTTTCAACCCGGTTTCGAAAATTCCGGTGGGCGGACTCGCGTACACTGAGCGCGGTTCGTATTTTTGCATTTTTTTTGGGCAGGATCCTGCCTGGCCGGTGGAGCATATCGGTACTATCAGTGGTGACGGCGCAGAACAATTGAACTCGCATTCATTGACGCAGGTAACGATTCAGAGGAATTCATGAAAAAACGAGCGACTGAATTGGTGGCCATCTCGGATGACTTATCAAAAAAGGTGGGTGCGCTTGCGTTTCAGCGGCCGGTCCACTACGTGTATAATCCGCTGCAATACGCGCGCGAACCACTCGTTCAATACATTCAAAAATATGCGGTTGTCAAAACCGTGCTGTGGGTGGGAATGAATCCCGGGCCGTTCGGCATGGCCCAGACTGGGGTGCCGTTTGGTGATATTTCGATGGTCCGCGATTTTTTACAGATACAAGGTCGGTTGCGCGATCTGCCGCTGCAGCACCCCAAACGTCCCATTGAAGGATTTGATTGCGCCCGAAGTGAAGTGAGCGGTACGCGCCTGTGGGGGTTCGCCCGGGAGAAATTTAAAACCCCTGAATCGTTCTTTTCAAATTTTTTTGTCGTGAATTATTGTCCCTTGGTGTTTATGGGGGAAACCGGAAAGAATATCACGCCCGACAAGTTACCCGCAGTTGAAAAGGAAGCGTTGTTTGATGCGTGCGACGAGGCATTGCGTCGCACTGCAATCGCTATGAAGTCGCCGATGGTTATTGGGGTTGGGGCATTTGCCCGGGGAGTATGCGAGCGATCCCTGGACGGGTTGAATATTCCGGTTGGACAGCTGCTTCATCCGTCTCCGGCAAGTCCTGCTGCAAATCGCGGATGGGCGGCTGCTGCGGAAAAGCAGCTGAAACAGATGAAACTGCTGTAATCGAACGGAGCTGTAATTTTCATGTTGTATGTGCATAAAAGCAATGAAACCAGCGCATTGTACGAAATGCTTCACGACGTGTTGACGCAGCATCCGACTGAGCCGTTCTGTTTTGATATGATTTGTGCCCCCGACGGTATTCACGAACAGCTGAAGATGGCAATCAGTGACGCCTTAGGGATCTTTGCGGGAACCATCGAAACGCCGAGGCATGGTGCGGAACAGCTCATTGCGAAGCTTGCGCGAAGCGAAACCGCAATGGGGGGATACAGCAACAATGAGATTGCGTTTGCCATCTGTCGGGTGCTGCATGAAAAGCCGGATGATCCGTCTTTTGATGCGCTGAGAACCTATTTCGGAAAACCCGTGACGGATTCGAAATTGGTGGGGTTCGCTTCAGCCGTAGCTGAGGTGTTCAGTGAGTATATGATGTATCGTCCTTATATGCTCAAAAAATGGATGACAGAGGGAACTGACTGGCAGCCGGTTTTGTTCCGCGAAGCCGTTGCGATACTTGGTGACAATCATTTGGGGCGTGTAGCTCTTGATGCATTGGGGCTTCTTGCTGCCGGGAAATTCGATAAATCCATGCTGCCGAGACGAATTGTCGTATTCGGGGTATCAAGTCTTCCGTCTTTGTTGACCCAATTGTTCGCGGCGGTTTCCACTTATACAGAAGTACATTTTTTTGTGCTCGCTCCCTGTGAAGAATATTTTGCGTTTATCGCAGATGACGACAAAGAGGAAACCGCGAATCCGCTGCTGAAGATGTTGGGAAGACAACCGGCGCAGTTTCAGAGCGCCTTGCTCGATTTGACTGGACAGGTATCTCTGATTGAGCAGGAGCGGTTTGTGCCTGCAACGCATGATTCCCTGCTCGGTGAAATTCAGTCATCGGTACTTCAAAATGTGCCGATACAGATATCTGAGGAAAGACTCGATGATGGAACCTTACAGTTTCACGAATGCCCGACACCTTCCCGCGAAGTTGATGTACTCAAAAACGGTATATGGAATGCAATGGATAAAAACCACATTCAACCTCACGACATTGTGGTGATGGCACCGGATATAAATGACTACGCGACAATGATTCATGCCTCGTTGATGAATTCCGGTGTGCCGTATTCAATTTCTGACCAGCGTACGTCCGGAGACGGGGGATTGGTGGAGGCGGTGATTCATGTACTTGATGTGGCAGATGGACGAATGGGGTTGAAAGAGGTTTTCACCCTGCTGCACAATAATTCGGTAAAGCAAAAATTTCGATTGTCTGACGACGATATTCGAAACTGCTACACGTGGTGTAAGGAAGCGGGCGTTCGTTCGTGTATTGACGCGGAACACCGAAAGCGGCATGGCCTTGTTTCATTTACTGAAAATACCTGGCGGTTCGGACTGGATCGATTGTTTCTGGGGGTTGCGGTGAATGAGGGATACATGTTTCAGTCGGTATCACCGGTTTGCGGCTTTGTGGGGACAGATGCTCCGGTTCTGGGAAAGTTTGCCGCATTTATGGATCAGTTGTTCGTACTGTCGTCTAGTGTCGAAGCAGTGCGGTCCGTCCAGGATTGGATTTCAGCGGTTCGCGAACAGTTGCTTTGTCTGGTCGATGTTCATGTTGATTCAGAGCAATGGGAATGCGTTTCATCGGTATTTTCGAAGCTTTCCGATTCTGTGAAAAGAGCCGGATATCAGCGAGAGATTGACTACGCGGCGTTTCGTACACTGATCAAGGGTAAGCTGCAGCTACCATCAACGCGGTTGGGTGTTGCCGGAGGAATCCGGTTTTCTTCGTTTCGGTTTTTACGCGGAGAGCGACCGAAATTTGTTGTTTTGTTGGGAATGACGGAGAAGAAGTTTCCACGGGAAACCCGTGCGCAATCCTTTGATATGATTTCGTCGCATCCGGCGCCGTTGGATCGCGATGCCAAACAGGATAGTTATCATATGTTCCTGGATGCACTGATGTGTGCGGGACAAACTCTCTGGGTGTTGTATTCAAAAGAAACCGATGTGGGCGTTGCTGCGCCGTGTATGCCTGCGAGGGAATTGTTGAATCAGATGGTTCGCACTGTAAAAAACACAGAAACGGTGCGTTTGCCAAGCACTTTGCGGAATGTGCATCCTGCCACAAGTTATGACCCGCTGTATTTTGATGACTCGGTTCCGTGGTTGTACAGCTACAGCAAAAGTGATTTTCGTGCGGCATTGGTTGAACAGAACCCCCAAGCGCGTTCGGTTGTTTCGCTGGCTGAGCAAACGACTACAGAACAGCAAAACAGAGAGACTGATGAAATTGACGGAACTGATTTGCAAACAATTTCGCTCGCCACTTTGCTACAGTTTTGGAATAACCCGCCGCTGTTTTATCTGGAACAGAAGCTGGGTATTAAATTCCCGAAGGTAGAGGAACAACCTGAAGATGAAGAGCCTGTATCGGTGTCGGGGCTGGGTGAGTGGAAACTCGGACAGCAATTGATTGATGGCGTGATAAGAGATCTCGCTGTAGACGATATACAGCCGTTTCTGTTCAGCCAGGGAATTCTTCCGGCGGGAAACGTTGGAAAGTATTATTCTCAGAAGGTCATACAACGGGCTGAGAGAATCGCTGTCAGCGCGAAGCCATATGTTCACAATAAAAACCGGGTGTCATATCCGGTGGATGTCACCATACGCAGTGGTGCGGGTGCACTTCGGATTTTGGGTACATTGAATGTTGTTGACAATGTGCTGTTCGACTGTAGCTACAGTAAGATAAAGCCGGCGACGCAGCTTCAAAGTTGGCTGCGCCACCTGATAGCGCTTCAATTGCCTGATATCAGAAATCCGTTCGAAACAGTGCGAGTCGGAAGAAACCAAAATGGGGAAGCGGTGATTCGGTTCAGACACGACGTTGAGAATGTTGAATCGGTATTCGCAAAAGTGGTTCAGCACACGCTGCGGGGAATGGAGCGCCCCCTGCCGTTTGTTCCGGAGTGTTCCGCTTCATTTTTCAGTAAGGCGCAAAAAGCACATTCTGCTGAAGAAATTCGTGAAATTCGAGATATAGAAATGTCGGCATTTGTGGATTACATTTCTAAAGCATCTGAACCGGAATCACGAGCGCTGGTCGATATGCATGTGATACCCGATCAGGCAGAGCGGTTTCAACAAATCGCCTATGATATTTTTGAACCGTTGTTCGCGGAGATGAAACGGGGTGGGGAATGAAACGGTTTGATGCGTTTTCTCATCCCCTACACGGTGCCCATCTGATTGAGGCAAGTGCGGGAACCGGTAAAACCTACAATATTACTTTATTGGTATTGCGTCTCATTGTGGAGCAGGGCATTTCAATCGATGAACTGCTCGTCGTAACATTCACAGAAGCGGCCACCCATGAGCTGAAGGAAAAAATTTTTCGTCGATTGATCGATGCGTATGAAGTTGCAGTTTCTGTTGATGATTCTGTGTCTGTGGATGAAGCAGAGGTCTATCGGAAACTATTCGAACGACACGAAAAACAATCGGTTATAACTTGTCTCAAACAAGCAATACGTAATTTTGATCGGGCAAGGGTGTTCACCATACATGGGTTCTGCCAGCGAGTACTTGGGGAGAACGCATTTGAAACCGGTATGGAGATGGGAATCGAGCTGACGCCGAAAAATGATCCTTTCTTTTTAACGCTGGCGAAAGATTTCTGGCTGGCATATTGCTATGGGCTTCCTCCTTTCATGGTTTCTTATTTTTTAAATAATCACGTTTCCGTCAGTTCGTTCGCCGCTCTAGCAAAGAAAGTATACGCTACGCCAAAACTGCAAATTGTTACCGGTGTCTACGCGGAGGATGCCCAAGAGACATTTCTGACAATATATACGCGTTGCCGCGAACTGTTTTTCAAATATAAAGATGAGTTGTCGGATATTTTTGCAGCGTCGAAAGGAATCAACAGAAATAGTTATAAAAAGACGTATATTCCCAAGTGGATAGACAAAGCAAACGATTTGTTTTTGGATGAAACGCCGACATTCGTGCCCGATAAAGAACATGAAGTGTTTCGCTTTTCAACCAGACGGATTTGGGAAAATGCGAAAGATACGGTTGTGATAGAACAGATTCCCCTGTTTGCTGCGGTCGACCGACTTCATGACGCGGCACAGCAGATGCAAGGTGAAGTTGAAAAGGCGCGTCGCATATTTGTGGAGTTTGTGCGAACGGTATTGCCCGAGCGAAAACAGAAAAACGGACTGCTGTTTTTTGATGATTTGCTGCAGCGTTTGGATTCGGCACTTCAGGGAAATAGTCGCAATCTATTGGTTCAATCGGTTTCGCGCAAATATCGCGCTGCGCTCATTGATGAGTTTCAGGATACCGACGCAGTACAGTATCGCATCTTCAAACAATTGTTCATGGATGTGGGCATTCCTTTTTTTATGATTGGAGATCCGAAGCAGGCCATTTATTCGTTTCGTGGCGGAGATATTTTTACCTATATGAATGCTTCTGCGGCGGTTGCTGAGTCAACAGTTTCGCTTGATACCAACTGGCGCTCCACTGAAACGTTGGTAACGGCGGTGAACGAACTGTTCAAATTGCGCGACAATCCTTTCCTATTCGAAATGTTGCGGTTTCATCCGGTATCTGCGTCTGTCCGGAGCGGCAGTGGCTTTCAATTGGAAGGCGAGGACACTTCGGGATTTCAGTTTCTATTCTGTCGAAGAAGCGGGCTACAGAACGGGAGCACAAAGACCAAAGGTGTGAAACAGATAGCTGCGAATAAAAATATTCATATTGAGCGAACCTGCAGCGACATTGTAGATATGTTGTCAGGCCGATATACTATTGACGGCAAACGGGTAGAACCGTCTGATATTGCTGTACTGGTGCGAAAGAATTCGCATGGACGTGAAATCCACAACGCACTTGCGCGGCGGAACGTGTTGTCAGTGGTCAGCGGAACAGAGTCGGTATATTCGACAGTGGCGGCAACGGAATTTTTTCAGATTTTGTGCGCAATCGACAGTTGTGAAATTTCTTCTATCAAAGCGGCGGTTTCCACTTATGCATTCGGTATAAAAGGAGACCGATTGGTTGAATTTGCCGCAGATACAGCAGTGCAAGGTGAGTGGGAAGCCTTTTTCTTAGAATTGAAAAACACGTATTCGGAAAACGGATTGGTCGCGATGTCAACGAAGCTGATTTTAAAGGAGTCAGTCGAAGGAGACGGGGGGATGAAGGCTCGGGTGTTGTCCGAAGTATCTGACGCACGGTATCTTGTGGATTTTATGCACTTGATAGAGCTGCAACAAAAGGAATACAGCAAAATCGGTATTCCATTTGAACAGATTGTTGATGGGTTTGAACGACGATTGGGTGACCCAACGGAAACGGACGAATGTATGCGGCGTCCGATTCAGAATACCGGCGGCGTACAGATTGTTACTATTCATAAAAGTAAAGGGCTTCAGTATCCGGTTGTGTATCTTCCGTATGCATGGAACGACGGTTATAGGTCTTCGAACGATTTTATTGTGTATCACAGACATGGACATGATGGCTTCCCGACGGGCTCCGTGAGTATAGAAAGAGCGGCACAAAGCGGCCCAACGGAAATTGACGCGGACGAAGTATGCGATTTACGCGTTTCACCGGATGATGAAGCGGTGTCTTTGCATCAGCGTGAACAGAAATCGGAACAGCTAAGACTATTGTACGTGGCGCTGACGCGCGCAAAACATGTGTGTAAAATAGTATGGGGGGGATTTTCGGGAGTACAGGAATCATCACTCGGCTATCTGCTTTATGAAGATTCTGAACAGTCGATAAAAACATATTCCGATAGTCAGCTTCTGTTGCCGCTTGAACGTTTTTGCAGCAGGTGCGGGGCGACCATCGATGACGGCGATCGCAGCAAGGTCGATGCAATTTTGGATGAGCGGTATCAAAAAAATTCTCGAGCGTTGTCGTTTCGGGAGTTTGTTCCAGAATTGCAATCGACAAAAAAAGTACTCAGCTTTTCGGCATTGGTTCATATGGACCAGAACGCGTTTTTCGATAAAGTTGCCGAGGGAGAGCGAATTGAAGAAAACGAACGGAATGTAAACGAAGATTTTGTCGATATCGACGAACGCTTATCAGGTACCGGTTCAGCATGGAAAGGGTTGATTCATGATTTCGGACGCGGAACTTCGTTCGGTAGCTTTGTCCATGATGTATTTGAAAATTATTTCAGACATGGTGCGGAGTCCGGAAATATTTCACGACTTGTGTCGCAGTTGCTGCCTAAATACGGATTTGAGACCGAACACTGGGCATCCCATGTGGAAACGTGGTTTTCAGATGTTATCAGATGTTTCCTGGATGCATCGCATTCTTTTTGTCTGCAGACTGTTGCCGCAAATTGCATACCAGAAATGGAATTTGTGGTTCCGGTAAACGAACAGCAGGCGTTTTCGGTGGCGTCTTTGCAACGTGCCATGCAAGAGGATGCGACCGGCTTTTTTCTCGATTATTCGATGCACCTGCAATCCATGTCGTTTCATTCTTTTTATGGATACTTGAAAGGGTTCATTGATCTCATATTCGTTCATGAAGGCAAATATTTTATAGCTGACTACAAGACCAACGACCTGGGGAAAAATTCGGAAAACTATCTCTCCGAAAATTTGCATGCTGACATGTCGCGCCATCATTACTTTCTGCAGTACCATATATACCTCGTGGCGTTACATCGATATTTGCAATCGACTGTTCCCGATTATCGCTACGACAGTCATGTCGGCGGTGTTTTTTATTTGTATGTGAGGGGAATGACGTCGTTACACGATAACAAATACGGCGTCTTTTTCGACCGCCCGACGGAAAACCGAATTTTGGCCCTGGATAGATTATTGGCAAGGAACGACAACCAATGATGATGACGCGATTGAATTCAGGTTTGCAATATACAGAGGATGAATTTTCAGCCTTAGATATTCATTTTTCGAAAACGCTGATGGGAATGGTAGGCACTAGTGACAAGGCATTGCAATGGCTGCTGCGCATACTGAGTGCAGAGAGTCAGAGAGGGAATTCGTCAATACCTTTGAAACAAGGGTTTTCTATTATTGACACATCGCAAAGTCGCGAATTTTTTTCATTTGATACGTTGCGTCAGTCCCTTGACAATTGCGCATTGGTCGGCGATGGCAAAACCGTGACGCCGATAGTTGTCGATAATGAGGGGTATTGCTATTTGCATCGGCTCTGGGAGGCGCAGGAGTTTCTGGTGAAGCAGATTGTCTTTCGAAGCATGCCATCTGTGCAACTACAAAATGGGCAGGAAGCGAATGACGTTGCAGAACAGGCGTTGCAGACAGTTCGTCAATTCGGGTTTTCAGCGATTACCGGGGGCCCGGGTACCGGAAAGACAACATTGGTATCGCGAATTTTGGCGTCTTTAATTCAGGATGCACCCACAATCAAAATCGTGGTTTGCGCACCAACGGGGAAAGCCGCCGCGAGACTCAAGCAGGCAATACGGCAATCGAAGCGTAATCCAGATATCGTGAAAGCGTTTTCGTCGCAGATTCTGGAGCACATACCAGACGACGTGGTAACCGTTCACAAATTGCTCATGCCGTATCGACGTCGTCGTGCACGTCAATCGTATGAGGAAACCCTTCTTCCGGTTGATGTCCTGGTCGTAGACGAGGCCTCAATGGTTGATATGGCGTTAATGAGCGACCTGTTCAGCGTAGTTCCCGCTACCGCAAAGATAATTCTGGTGGGTGACCAGCATCAGCTGAGTTCTATCGAGGCAGGACGGTTTTTTAAAGATGTATGTAGGGTGCAAAGCGATATTCAAGCTGCAACAACGAATGTTCGAAATAATATTGTCACGCTGACGCACAGTTATCGTTTTGGTAAGGACAGCGGTATCGGTCGGCTCGCACAAGCGGTGAATTCCGGTGCTGTGTCAGAATCGATGTCTGTGTTGATGGATAACACCGCAGACGATGTGCGCTGGATTGATACTGCAAAGCGGGATTCCCTGAATCAACTGATTGAAATGGGAAAAGAGCTGTATCTCCCGTACTGGCACGCTATTGATGTGGAGGAGAAAATCGCGTTGTTTGACCGAGGGCGGGTGCTTTGTGCCGTCAACCGGGGGCCATTCGGTGTAACGCGGTTGAATACGCAGCTGGCAAATGCGCTTCAGGTTTCAACCGGTATGGTGCCTGGAAACAGCGCATATTACGAAAACCGGGCACTTTTGATTACGCGAAATAATTACGCCAGTATGCTGTTTAATGGCGATACAGGTATGGTTTTTCAAAGTGAGGAGGGTGCCATTCACGTGGCGTTCAGCAGTGGGCAACAGGGGGTTCGTCTGGTGCCGATATCGATGCTCGGCGAGTATCAAGATGCTTTGTCGATGACCATACACAAATCGCAAGGGAGCGAATACGGACACGCTGTTATTGTGCTTGGGTCTCGTGTATCTCCGATTTTATCGCGGGAATTGTTGTACACAGCAGTTACACGTGCGCAAAAACGCGTAACACTTTTTGCGACGGAAGAGGTCATTCGCTATTGCATTGAACACTCTTCGGAACGCAGCTCCAGTTTGCAGGAGCGACTGAAATATTATTTTACGTGCTGAGAAAGATTCATCATACACACAAGAGGCAATAATGCGTGATTCCGAATTGAAACAACCGCTGAAACGAATGACGGGTGCGACAGATGTTATTTTTCTTGAAAATATTCAACGGTTGTGGAGCGGATACGGGCAAATTATACGCGTAAAGCTGCCGGGTGCGATGCCCAAAGACGTGGTAGTGAAGCATGTGCGTTATCCAACTGTACAGGATCATCCGCTGGGATGGCAGTCAGACCTCTCTCATCGCAGAAAAGTGCGCTCTTATCAGGTGGAAACAGTATGGTACACACAATACAGCCATCGCTGTGATTCACTGTGCCGGGTGCCGGAATGCGTGCGCATCGAGAATCACGACGATGATTTGCTGATGATTCTTGGGGACCTTGATGCCGCTGGATTCAGCGTTCGAAAATATCGTTTGGCCGAAAGAGAGGTATCTGTAACGCTGAGGTGGCTGGCCAATTTTCACGCCACATTTATGGGAACCACGCCTGAAGGTCTTTGGCCCATAGGTACCTATTGGCATTTGGATACTCGTCCCGATGAGCTGGCAAACATGTCAGATGCTGCGTTGCGGAATGCCGCTGCAAGTATCGATGAAAAATTAAACAAGGCAGAGTATCAGACCCTGGTGCATGGTGATGCGAAGGTAGCGAACTTTTGTTATTCGAAGCGGGGACAAGATGTTGCTGCAGTGGATTTTCAATATGTGGGCGGCGGCTGTGGAATGAAAGATGTGGCCTATTTTTTGGGAAGCTGCATGCACGAAGATGAATGCGAGCGCCGGGAATCTGAAAAACTGGAAGAATATTTCGGATATTTACGGAGCGCGCTGGCGCAAAAACGCTCCTTGTTTTCAAGTGATGCCATCGAGCGGGAATGGCGGGAATTGTATCATTGGGCCTGGGTGGATTTTCATCGGTTCATGAAAGGGTGGAGCAATGATTGTTGGTCGCCTGAAGATTACAGTGAGCGGCTGGCAAAGCGAGTTCTGGATAGTATTCACGGGCAAAAGGTGGAGTGATGGGTCTCACTTCAACGCAAATGAGCGTTTTACTTCACACGGCTGTAGATGTGTCCCGCGCCGCAGGGAAAGTGTTGATGAATTACGTGGATATGAATTTGACTGTGCGCAGAAAACAAAGTGGTTCTATCGCCTCAACAGTTGTTACCGAAGCGGATATTCACTCTCAGCGAGTCATTATTGATGGATTGCGTTCCGTTTCGCAGCGATATGACATCGCATTGCTTTCCGAGGAGGCTCCTGACGACGGCGCGCGGTTTGAAAAAGAGTATTTCTGGTGCATTGATCCGTTAGACGGCACTTTGCCGTTTATTGAAAAATCAAAAGGTTGGTCTGTCGTGATTTCTCTGGTTAATCGTTTGGGCGAACCCCAAATCGGCGTGATTTTCGATGCGTACAACAACACAAGTTATACTGCGATGATCGGACATGGGTGCTATCGCAATGACACGCCGTGGAGATACAAACCCAATTGTTCTCCTGTTTCTTTGCCGATGTTGACTGCAGTGTTCGACCGAAGCACACTTGAACATTCCTCGTTTCCGATGATTTTATCTGAATTGAACAAAATGACCGCAAGACTGGGCTATGCCCACGTAAATGCGTTTTGTTACGGAGGGGCGGCGATGAATGCAATGACGACATTGACGTACCCTCACGCATGTTACTTCAAGTTTCCGCGCAAATCGGACAGTGGCGGCAGTATTTGGGACTACGCGGCTTCTGCATGCATATATCGGGAAAGGGGAAGCTGGGTGTCGGATATGTTTGGTCATTCGTTGGATTTGAATCGTATTGATTCAACATTTTTAAACCACCGCGGTATTCTTTTTGCGACGGAATCTAACATTGCTGCGGCTGTACTAGACACGTTCAAGGACCGGTTTCAGGATGATGTGTAACGAAAATCAACGATTTTCTCCGTGTGTTGGACGGCGGACACTCTTGTGACCCGATTCAGATGGGCGCGGCGACAAAATGTAGTTCGTCTTAAAAAAAGATGGGAAACGAAGTGATTACTCAGCGCTGTTCTATCGGAACATAGTTTCGAATGGTCGTAACGTTTTTATAGGCCGGGCGCATAATTCGTTTTTGCACTAGAATTTCTTCAATACGATGAGATACCCAACCCGCTGTTCGCGCCATGGCAAACAGCGGCGTGTATACCTCTCTGGGAATGCCCAGGCAGTCGTATACAAAGCCGCTGAAGAAGTCCACGTTCGGGGCAACGATTTTACTGCCGCCCTTGAATTCGGCGAACGCCTCGGGAACGACTTCTTCCATCAATGTGTACAGCGCGAATTCATCACGACGATTTTTTTCTTCTGCCAGCTGCTGTGCATATTGTTTTAAAATAACAGCGCGTGGATCGCTCATCGTGTAAACCGCGTGTCCGAAACCGAATATCTTGCCGGAACCGTCTCCCACTTCTTTGTTCAGAATTTTTAACACATACGAGCGTAACTGTTCTTTATCCGTCCAGTCCTTCACGTTCTGCTTGATGTCATCCATCATTTTCATGACGTATAGGTTGGCACCGCCGTGGAGCGGGCCTTTCAGCGACCCCATTGCAGCCGCAATCGCCGAGTACGTATCGGTGCCGCTTGAAGTGACAACGCGGGTTGTGAATGTGGAGTTGTTACCACCACCGTGATCTGCGTGGAGCACCAGTGCCGCATCCAGCACACGGGCCTCAGTATCGGTGAATTGTCCATCATCGCGAATCAGACTCAGGAAGTCTTCGGCGGTGGTGTATTCTATATTCGGCCGGTGGATAATCAGGCTCTTTCCCCGATATGCTTCGAGATACACGCGATATGCGTAGGCCACGACACTCGGCACTTTAGCGACCAGCTCCACGGACTGTCGCAACAGATTGTCCAATGAAATATCGTCGGGGTTTTTATCATTTGAATAGAATGTAAGCACCGAACGCGCCAGCGCATTCATGATGTCTCGTGTTCTGAAAGTAGACAAATTGTCACGGACAAAGTTTTTCGGCAACTCACGGTTTTGCGCCAGCAGTTCCCTGAAAAATTTGAGTTCTTTTTGGGTCGGCAGTTTCCCGGCGAGCAGGAGGTACGCGGTTTCTTCAAACAGTACATGCTTTTCACAGTGTCCGTCGCTAATCAGGTCATTCACATCGAAGCCGCGATAATACAACTTGCCTTCACAGGGGATGATTTCCTCATCGTACTTGGTATATCCCATAACGCTGGAAATCTCGGTCAGCCCAACGAGTACACCGCTTCCGTTTTCATTTCGGAGGCCGCGTTTTACGTTGTATTTTTTAAACATTTCATCAGAGATGGAATCGTTCTGCATGACCTCACTGCTGAGTGCTTTAAAAAAATTTTCCATATTTCAAACTCCACATTCCTACGGCCAATGTCCGTTTTTTGTTTTCCAGTTACGAGTGAATCGTTGTTTATCCAGCGAAGCATAAAGCACAAAGCTGGGGAGGATGTGATGATTTTTTAGAATAAATCAGCGACTTTGGGTCATGTACACTATTTTTCATGTTTTGTGGAGAGCTAGGCCCCGTTTTTTTTTGAAAGTGGCGAAAAATATTCAGACAGGCTGTGGTCAAACACAGATATTCACAAATTCTCTGAGGAGACAAGGGCGGTGGCTGAGGTGGGCTGCGAAGGAAGCATGGGCGCCAGCACCTCATAGGGGAGAAACGTTTCGCCATCGGGACGAATAACCGTCACATCTTCTATCGCCAGGCCGATTTTCCATTGCCCGCCTTGCACAACTTCAGCGTAGGCCAGCAGCAGCGCCAAATCATCGATAGCCTTCATCGCATCGGCGGTGGTTCCAAGCCATTGGTTCATCAGAGAACGGTTCGGGGGAAGCCCGAGTGTTTGTCCATCGGGCAGTGGTTGGTCCGCCATTTTTTTGGCACGGGTCTCGTACTCCCGTTGTTTGGAACCATCTTCTATTGCATCTAAATGCTGCAGGAATCCTTTCGCCTGTGCTTTGATTTCGGGGTTTTTTTTTTCGATGGCCCGATTCAACCATGTGCGGCAGTCGTCGAAACGAAACTGCCGGCCCGTCAAAACGGCCAGTTCCAGATCTGCCCGGCTGTCTCGGGGATTGGTGAGCACCACGGCTTTGAAACTGTTTTCGGCCTCTTCCAGACGCCCCAGAGCCTGATAAATTTTGGCTTGAGTCAGTGCAAACAACGGAATCAACGTCTGGTGAACCGAGGTCCCGTGACGCTCCAGATGAGCCAGCGCTTCCTGAGGTTTTCCGTCGGTGAGCATCGCGGCGGCTTCGCCGATTTTTTTGGCTTTGGCAAATCGCCGCCAATACAAAACACGAACAATGATTTCAATCAGCTTCCAGAACACAGCGTCTTCTATTTCTCCGCGACCTTGGCCGGTTCGCTTTCGACAGCTGCTTCAGTAAGTTCGTTGAGTCCAACTTTGGCGCGCAACTGCAAATCGATTTTCTTCGCAATGTCGGGGTTTTCTTTCAGGAACTGTTTCACGTTTTCGCGTCCCTGCCCGATTCGCGTGCCGTCGAACGAGTACCACGAACCACTTTTCTCAACCACATCGTTCTCCACGCCCATATCGACCAGCGATCCTTCCATACTGATACCTTCTCCGTACATAATATCAAATTCGACTTCCCTGAAAGGCGGCGCCAGTTTGTTCTTCACAACTTTCACCCGCGTGCGGTTGCCTACTACTTCATCACCTTTTTTAATTCCGCCGATTCGTCGAATATCCAGGCGCTGCGAAGCGTAGAACTTCAAAGCATTTCCACCGGTGGTGGTTTCGGGGCTGCCGAACATCACACCGATTTTCATACGAATCTGGTTGATAAAAATGATAGCGGTATTTGATTTGGCCAGCGTGCCGGTCAATTTTCGAAGTGCCTGACTCATCAGGCGTGCCTGCAATCCCACGTGGGAATCGCCCATTTCTCCTTCGAGTTCGGCGCGGGGGGTCAGCGCGGCCACCGAGTCCACAACAATGAGGTCAACCGCACCGGAGCGAATCAGCATGTCGGCGATTTCCAGCGCCTGCTCACCGCAGTCCGGTTGTGAAACCAGCAGCTCCGCCGTATTGATACCGAGTTTTTTGGCATAAGAAACATCGAGCGCGTGCTCCGCATCGATGAAGGCGCAAACGCCGCCCTGTTTTTGAGATTCTGCCACCGCATGGAGGGTCAGCGTTGTTTTACCGGAAGACTCCGGCCCGTAGATTTCGATGATGCGGCCTTTGGGATATCCGCCGATTCCCAGCGCAATGTCAATTCCCACAGAACCGGAGGGGATGATTCCGACCCCTTTGGCCAGTGATGTTTCGTCGCCCAATCGCATAATGGAACCCTTGCCGTAATTTTTCTCGATTGAACTGATGGCCAGGTTTAACGCTTTCATTTTATTCTGATCTTGGCTTGCGCTCATTGCGGTTATTCTCCTTGTACTGAAGGTTCACGGACGTCGCTTGATTCGCTCACGTCACACGGTTTCGATGGTTCATTTTCTGTGGGAGGTTCATCTTCACTGGACTCTTCCTGCGGGGTTGCCTCTTTGGGCATTCTTTTCTGCAGCGGAAGTTTCCACAGCAGATGATAGTCAACGCCTGATTGAGACACTTTGCTTTCGTAACAGGCCAGGTCGCGAACCAATGAACTGCCGCACGCAACATCGGCGTGGTCGGCAATCAGCTGTTCGATTTCGTCGGCAATACCGTCTTTGATTCTCGCCAGTGTCACATGTGGGGTGTATGTACGGTCAATTTTTTTAAAACCGATGTTTTCCAAGAGCTCGTGGCATTGGGTGACCAGTTGTGTCATCCCGCCGGAGGGGTCGGCAATTTTCATATGCAGCACCCGCAATGCGTCAGCGTCGAACACACCGACCGATGCGGTCTCCATTAAAAATGGCGCGCTGGATTGGGTAATCGGTTCCAGGCCGTCTTTGATGGCCTGAATCATCGGTTCCGTAATGTTGCCCAGGAAGCGAACAGTCACATGCATGTTCTGTGGGGGAACCCATTTCAATGTTGATTTGAACTCGCTGCTCTTTCCGATTAACTGCTGTTGTAATTCAGATATTTTTTTGGCCGCTTTCAATTCGAGATTCACAGCCAGAAAGCATCGAACGGTTTTCATTGTTTCTCCAATAACTGCTGGTGCACCAGGTTCATCGCCGTCCACGTGGACGCGGTTTTTACCTTTGTACGACTATAGCCTTTAAACAAGCATTTTTTGTGGAAAATGCGCTCTGCGACAGCAACGGCGATATGTACGGTTCCCACCGGTTTTTCCGTACTGCCGCCACCCGGCCCGGCAATGCCTGATGTGGCCACACCGATGTCTGCGCCCAGTTTTTGTTGCACACCGCGCGCCATCTGACACACAACTGACTCGCTGACCGCCCCATGCTCGCTGAGCAGTTCAGGCGATACATTCAGCAGTGACGTTTTGACCGCATTATCGTACGCAATCACACCGCCCAGGTAGAATGCGGACGAACCGTGTATTTGCGTCAGCTCATGCCCAATCTGGCCCCCGGTGCACGATTCCGCCGATGCGATGGTCAGGTGGCGTTCAGTCAGCGCATCGGCCAGCACCTGGGCAAGGGTCTTGTCGTCGGTGGTGAACGCGTGGGTCTCAAGCAGCGCATGCAATTCTGAATGGGCGCGCGATACCGTCTGCGCGTTTTCTCCCCAAATCGTTGTGGTGACCGTCGGGAATGCCGCACGATACGAAAATGTCAATTCCGGGAACAATTGTTCGAGCGGCAGAATCCGCTCCTGCAGTTTTGATTCTCCGATGCCGAATGTGCGAACCATTTTACTTGTTCGAGGCGTGGCCTTCTGCCGAACCAGCGGCACCACATGCCGCTGAAACATTTCTGTCATTTCAGCGGGTACACCGGGCAGGAAAAGCGCGACACGATCGTTTTTCGATACCATAAACCCGGGTGCGGTGCCGGTGCGGTTTTCGAGAATTTCGGCGCCGTGCGGCAGGTCCGCCTGCTTCAGGTTGATTTCCGGCATGTCGAATGCCCGTGCGGCAAACCGTTGCTCCACCTGCTGTTGCGCGACCGGATTCCTCACCAGCGATACCCCGAGGGCGCGGGCGACAGCGGCGGCGGTGATGTCGTCTGTTGTCGGTCCGAGACCGCCGGTGCAGACTACCAGATTGGCCCTTGCCCACAATGCACTCAGCGCCGCGGCAACGTCGTGAATGGAATCTCCCACGGTGAGTATCTGCTCGGGCGGGGCACTCATTTCAAACAGGCGAGCGGCCATCCACTGGGCGTTGGTATCCGCGATGGTGCCGCGTAACAGTTCACTTCCGGTGCTGAGTATTGCGGTTTTCATACCGGCTGGTGTACCTCATCAGGCTTCGGGGGGCTACTTTCTTTTTTGAGGGGGTGACAAATTTTGTCGTATGTGAACGCTGTTACTCGAGGACAATTCGGCCGTATGTGTTGGCGTCGATAGCATCGGTCTGATTTTCATTCCAATACAGGTTGCAGTCGTTGTTCAGATTGTCGTTGTCGTGAATGAGCAAGTCGAATCCGATGGCCATTCCGGAGGAGGGTTGAACACCGAGCGCTTCCCAGGATATGCCCATTTCAAGCTCGTATGTAGTGGTTGTTACCAATGTGCCCCAGCCGAGCAGCGCCACATCGGTTTTCATCAGTGTTCGACTCCCCTGACTGCCGAAGGCGATCCAATTATCGTTTTCATCGAATTGGCCGCCGAGGGGCGGTACATCGAAAAAGAGGGTGACGCTGTCGTAGTCGCGAATATCATCGAGGTTGGTCCAGGTCTGCACTGAATCGGGCACCCGGACACCCACAAAAAGACCCTCTTCGTTCCATAACGCATCGAACAACTGATCGCCACCCTGCTGTCCGGTGGCACAACCTTCTTCGTTGTCGATGGTCTCCTGCAGGCTCCACAGAATTTCAAGGGCACCGTTGAAATCGGGGGTAGTGGCGGTTCTCGATGCAACCATCTGATTCACGCCGTCAGGGCGGTCCGTTTCGGTATCGACGTTCGAATCGCTGTCTCTGTTTTCGTCGGAGTCATTGCCGAAGTCGGGAATCCATTTAATCAGCAGTTTCTTCAGACCGGTGTATCTGGAGTGATCGGCTCCTTCCAACTGCACATCGTATTCCGTGTATGCAACCAACTGCTCGAAATTCAGTTCTGACGCGTCGCAGCGTACCCGGCCGCTCTCCAGGTCGAGAGTTCCGGTGCAGAAAAAACGCCAGTCTTTGTTTTCGGGATTCAACGAATTGGGTCTGACGTATACATCGTAGCTGTCTTCCACGTACAAGTTGCCTTCACCGCAACCCACATCCTGGTACACGATGGTTTCGTATTCAGCCACAAACTCTATCTGACCGTCATCGTTGGCACCGATTTCATTGGGGGCAACAAATAACAGCGGTTTTTCTTCGCCCGACGATTCGGTGCAGCCGCCGTACACCGCGAATGATGCAAGTAAAATGGGATAGATTGCACGAATAAACAGGTGTGGTAGATGTGGTAAGCAAATCACGCATTTAATAATATCATATTTTTTTGCTATCAGTGTTATTTTTTCAGCGTTCGGTCGCATTTTTTTATTCCCCGTGGCTATCCCAATTTGTGCTACACTTGTCAGGTAACCAAAAGAATTATCGGAGGAAACATGAGAAACTTTACGTTTTTATGGGTAATCGGATGTGTGGCGGCGCTGGCGGCTGCCGGGTGCGGCGATGACGCGTCCGGGGGTGGAGATGAGAACAATAACGAAAACGATACAAATCCGCCGTGGGAAGGAACCGCATCATATGAGGAGGGGCCGTCTTTTGTGGCGCATGAAGACGCTCTATTGACCGATATTCCGGAAACCGCCATCGAAGCGGCCAAACAGAATCTGCATATTGTTTACCAGCACACATCCCACGGAAGTCAATTGATTACCGGAATGAACTCGCTGGCGATGTATCCAGACTACGGCGATACGTATGGGTGGAGCGATGACGGCAGCGGGGGACTTGATTTGGACGACTACGGCATTCCCGCCGACTGCAGCGACCTAAGCACCGGAGATTCTGTGGATGGAAACGGCGATACCCCCTGGGTGGTGGGCACTCGTGCGCTGCTGGACGACCCGGCCAATGCGCATGTCAATGTGGTCATTTGGTCGTGGTGCTCCATTGCCGGTCATGACGCGCAGCGGTATGTGAACAATATGGAAAAGCTGATTGCGGAGTACCCCGCAGTGCACTTCATTTTCATGACCGGACACGCTGAAGGAACCGGCGAAGATATGACTGAAAACGGTGTGCATTATAACAATCAGCTGATTCGCGACCACTGCAGAACCAACAACCGGTGGCTTTTCGATTTTGCCGACATTGAAGCCCATAATCCGGACGGCAATTATTACTGGAGCGCCAATATGTACGACAACCTGAACTATGACGGCGGCAACTGGGGAGTGGAGTGGATTGCCGCCAATCCCGCTCACGATTACAGCTTGTTGACCACCGGTCAGGGCATCGACGGCTTTGACGGTACCGGCGGATGCGCCCACTCCGACGACCCGACCGAAGCCAATATCAATTGTGTTCAGAAAGCCGCCGCCGCCTGGCACCTGTTCGCGCGCCTCGCGGGATGGGACCCGGACGCCTGATGACGTAGCCGAATGGAATACGATGAGAGCGTCGGCATCGTGCCTTTTTATTTGAAATGGATTCCAAGATCCCCTATTGTCGAGCACCAATTTTTTACGGGAAAGGGTTTTTAAGGAAATCTCTCTCGATTAATAAGTGCAAAGATACATTCGTTTGACGGTTGTTGATGATTGAATCTGCAGTCCATGATGCGTATAGTCCGAGCGCGTGATTTAAATTTGAAAGGATACAACGTGAACGATTCGGTAACTTCCTCTAAACAGTCTGAAAAGGAAATGTTCATTGCTATTTTTCTGCTTGGTTTCATTTGCCTGATGATGGAGCTCATTCAGGTGAAGATGCTTTCCTTTTTTATCGGCAGTATCAGCAATTTTATCGCGATTCCCATTGCGCTGTTCGGTCTGGCGCTGGGGTCTCTGTTTTGTCATTTCTTCTATCACGGAGATAATCAAAAGCTGATTCGCGTGGCTTCCAATGCACTGTTTCCGGTGCTTGCCGCCACGTTTATTCTGTTTTTTATGGTCGCCAACACGTTGTTTCCCGATATTCATATTGCATTCGCCTCGCCCCCGGAGGACGCGGCGAAATTGTTCACCTATTCAGCCATGTTTCTGCCGGGGTATTTTGTGTGCGGGGTGTTGCTGACAACATATTTTTCCATTGCGGCGGACCAGATCGGAAAACTGTACTTCTTCGATTTGACCGGAGCAGCGCTCGGATGCCTGGTGACATCTATGTTGTTCACATATACCGATTTACCCATCGTGGTTCTGGTGCTGCTGATGGCATGTTTGGGACTGATGTTGAATACGGAGTCGCAGTTTCGCCCGTATCTGGTTGCCGGCGCATTGGCCAGTATGATGCTGTTGCTGGCCCTTAGCGCCAACGGGGTGATTTTTGATGAGCATCCCAATACCAAACGGTTGGCGCGAACCCTGCACAAAAAGGCGGCGAACGCCGAAGTTGTGGAGATGGCTGCGAAGTGGAATCATTTGGCGCGTACCGGTATTTATCGATTGGATTTGCCCGGTCTCGCGCCGGATTTGGCTCCCATGGTAATTGTGCAGGATGACGGTGTCAGCAATGTGGGCGTGATTCCCTACAATCCTGAATTGGATGCAAATTATTATATTAAACGGCGGGTTCAGCAGCCCATTGCTAAACTACTTGGGTACAATCCGGAAAAAATTCTGGTAATGTTCGCCGGAGCGGGGAAGGACATGGTGCAACTGGATGCGCTGCACGACGGGAAAGCCGACATCACGGGGGTGGAACTGAATGATTTGGTGCGCGAGATGGCGCTGACCCCGGGCGCCTTTGGAATGAACCTGAAGCGGTTCTTTGAAAAACCGAATATTCACTATGTAATTCGTGAGGGACGCGACTTTCTGAACGCTGATAAGCGATTATACGACGTGATTTTTGTGGCCACCAACGGGTCGGTGTATGCCAATCGTACCGGGCATACAAGGAAGTACCTGGATACCTACCAAGCTTGCGCGGCGTATCTCGACCATATGAAAGAAGACGGTCTGATTGTTTTCACCAACCAGCCGGTGGAACGAAAGTTGGAGAGCTTTGCCAGGTTGTTTAAAGAACGCAATCTGGGAGACTTTTCGAAATCGGTGTATTCGGCTGGGGTACCCAACGCGGATGCGATTCAAACCGCCTATATCAAACTGGGCGGGCTGTCCGAAAAAGATGTGGAGATTATCCGTAACCATCATCGGCGGTTGGAGCCCCGGTGGCAGATTCATTACGACCCCTATGGACCGAAACGAGAGATTTTCAAAAAGTGGATTGAGATTCCGGTGGAGAAGCGCGACGGTGATCTGATTACCGATGACAAGCCGTTTATTCGCACCATTGATTTTGCCGGGTTCCGGCTGTTCCCGAGTGAACAGCAACTTCACGATCAGCGGTATGCATCCAACTGGATAAAAGTGTTCACGGTGATCATGTTCGCGCTGGTCTCGCTGCTGGTGATTGGTGTGGCGCGATTCCTTGGTCCCAGGGAGGGGCGGTTGCCGCTGCTCTGGCTGACTTACTTTTTCGTATCCGGGATTTCCTACATGGGGGTTGAAATCGGATTGATTGCCAAAACCGAATTGTTTACCGGAAACCCCCTGTATGCGGTGGCTATTATTCTCGCATCATTTCTAATGTCCAACGGCATCGGTGCGATGCTGCAGGACAAGTACCATGTAATGAAGGGGCCGTTGACCTTGCTACTGTATACCGCAATTAGCATCGCATGGGGTGTCGCCATGGTGGAACTGCTCAATACGTACATGTTGTCGGTTCATATCGCCCTGAAGGTGTTGCTGGTTTTTGTGGCGGTGGTACCCAGTGGAGTGTGCCTGGGAATGTATTACCCGTTGGGCGTTCAGACACTTGTCGATAAGGGCAAAGAAAAAACCATTCCGGTCACCTACGGCGCGGCAACACTGTCTTCCGTGCTCGGTTCGTCCGCCGCCGCCACCCTGATTATCAATTTTGGGTTCTCCACCATCATTATTGCGGGAGGATTGGGCTACGCCCTGGCCGCGGGGGTCTACTACTCCGCCCGCCGGTTCGCGTAGATACCCCATTTTCTGTTCGGTTCAGTCGAAGAGGCTTTTTACTTTATCTACCAGAGAATGGCGCTTCTGATGCACGACTGTTCCCAGCTCTGTTCCCAGTTTTTCGATGAGATCCACCTGCGCATCGGTAAGTTTGGCAGGGACATCTATATCCATGCGGACTCGCAGGTCACCCCGACCGTTTCCATGAAAATGAGGCACGCCTTTGCCGCGCAACACATAGACCTGACCGGCGCGGGTAGCGGGTTTCACTTTCATTTTCACTTTTGAGTCGATGGTTTCGATTTCGATGTCATCACCTAACGCGGCCTGGGGGAACGTGATGGAACGCTCACACAGCAGGTCATCTCCGGCGCGTTCAAATATTTCGTGACGCGCTACCTGAACATGAATGTTCAGATCTCCGGGAGGAACTCCATTTCGACCGTGATCTCCGGCACCGCGAATCACTTTGACTTTTCCGTCCTCAATGCCCGGAGGAATAGTTATGTTGAATTCTTCTTCTTTTTCAACCAGACCGCTGTCGCAATGGGGGCAGGGCTCCTGAATTACTTTTCCCGCGCCGCTGCAGGTGGGGCACGGTGAATTCATCACGAAAATGCCCTGTTGCAGTCGAACCTGACCATGGCCGTTGCAGCGGGGGCATTGCGTGGGCGTGGTGCCCTTTTGGGCGCCGCTCCCGCCGCAGTCATCACACGGCATTGCTCTAGGAATGGTGATACGCAGATCCGCGCCGGATACCACCTGCTCCAGGGTGACTGTCAAATCGTACTGCAGGTCACTTCCCCGTCTTGTCCGACGTCTCTGTGCGCCGCCAAACATGGATCCGAAAATCGATTCAAAGAAATCGGTCATCGACCCCAAATCCATGTCGAAGTCCATACCTGGATAACCGTTTCCAGAAGACGCACCCTGGTGGCCGAATCTATCGTACCGCGCCCGGGATTCCTCGTTTGAAAGAACCTTGTACGCTTCGGTCAATTCTTTAAATTTTTCCGCAGCCTGATCATCATCAGGGTTCTGGTCGGGATGATACTTCATCGCCAGTTTGCGGTACGCCTTTTTCAGTTCCTGTGCATCGGCGTTTTTTTCGACACCGAGCACTTCGTAGTAATCTCGCTTTTCTGGCATGAAAAATTACGCCTCGCCAGGGTCGTTGGAGCCCCCAAGTGTATCTGCGATGGCATCGGACAGCGCGTCGTTTGGTATTTCGTTTGAAGGTTCACTCATCGCCATATTTGTTGTCGGAGATACGCCGGCATACATGGCTTCTGCAATGCGATATGCAGATTCCTCCAGGCGCATGCGCGCTTCGTTGATCGCATGGATGTCATTTCCTTGAATTCTCATCTGTAACTCCGCAATATCTGCGCGAATGATGTCTAAATCTTCTTTTGAAACGGCTTCTCCGTATTCATCGACGGCTCTCTGGGAGGTGTAAATCAGTGACTCGGCTTGTACTTTGGCTTCCGCGACCTCTTTTCTCGCCGCGTCTTCCCGTCGCTGCAACTCGGCTTCTTCAATGATGCGCTCGATGTCGCCGTCCTTCAGACCGCCCGCTGCTGTAACCCGTACCACCTGTTCCCGGCCGGTACCGAGGTCTCGCGCAGAGACAGATACGATACCGTTGGAATCAATATCAAAGGTTACCTGGACCTGTGGAACCCCTCTGGGTGCCGGCGGAATGCCGGTCAATTCGAACTTGGCCAAGGTGGTGTTATCGGCGGCCATCTGACGTTCTCCCTGGAGAACGTGAATGGGAACAAAATTCTGATTGTCGACACTGGTGGTGAATACCTGTCGTTTCTGAGTGGGAACCGTTGTATTGCGTTCAATGAGTTTGGTGAACACACCGCCGCCGGTTTCCACACCAAGACTTAGCGGTGTCACGTCGAGCAGCAGCACTTCATCAACCTGTCCGCTCAGCACGGCACCTTGCACCGCCGCACCCACTGCGACCACTTCATCGGGGTTCACACCTCTGAGGGGCGGTTGCTCGAAGAATTCTTCCACCAGCTTCTGCACCAGCGGCATTCGGGTCATGCCACCCACCAGCAGAATGTCGTCCAGGTCTGACTTATTCAAACCGGCATCGGTCAGCGCCTGCTCGCAGGGGCCGAATGAGCGGATGATTAAGTCTTCAACCAAATCTTCGAGCTCACCCCGTTCCATGGTATGAACCAGGTGCTTGGGACCGGATGCGTCCGCAGCAATGAACGGAAGGTTGATTTCGGTTTCCAGGCTCGACGACAGTTCATGTTTGGCCCGCTCCGCGGCTTCTTTCAACCGTTGCAACGCCATGTTGTCGTTCAGCAGATCGTAGTTGTTTTCCTGTTTGAATTTTGCGGCCAGGTATTGAATGATTTTCTGGTCAAAGTCTTCTCCGCCCAGGAAGGTGTCACCGCTGGTACTTTTCACTGAAAAGACACCGTCTTCCATCTCGAGAATGGATATGTCGAATGTGCCGCCCCCCAGGTCATATACCGCCAGTCGTCTCTTGGCGCCGGGTTCTAAGTCAACGCCGTATGCCAGCGCGGCAGCCGTCGGCTCGTTGATGATTCGCTGTACATCCAGTCCCGCAATTTTTCCGGCATCTTTGGTGGCCTGACGTTGCGCGTCATTGAAATACGCGGGTACCGTCACCACCGCCTGGGTCACTTTTTTTCCGAGATACGATTCGGCCACGGAACGCATTTCGGTGAGAATCATGGATGACAATTCTGGGGGACTCATTTTTTTTCCGCGAACTTCCACCCAGGCGTCACCGTTCTGATGTGCGATAATTTTATACGGGCACATTTCCCGCTGTCGTACGGATTCCTCAGATTCATACGGACGTCCCATTAATCGTTTCACGGCGTTGATGGTATTTTCCGCATTCGTTACGGCCTGACGTTTGGCCACATGGCCCACCAGGCGCTCGCCATTTTGAGTGAAACCGATAATCGAAGGTGTGGTGCGGCTTCCTTCGGCGTTCGGAATCACAACCGCATCTTGACCTTCCACTACCGCCACACACGAGTTTGTCGTTCCCAGGTCGATTCCAATTATGCATTCGTCAGACATACACTGTCCCCCTTCGTAAATCAGCTATCCTCGGAGGTAGCCGCATCCTCTTTGTTGCCGGTTTCGTCATCTTGAGTTCCGGCATCCGTAGACGCGTCATCTGTTGAAGACGCATCATCTGAAGACGCATTCATTTCAGTAGCGGCCGTGTCGGCCGGCTGCCCGGATGAAACCACTACCATGGCAGCGCGCAGCAACCGAGTTCCCAGCATATATCCTGCCCGCATCTCATCGATTATTTCACCCGCTTCGTGATCAGGCGAAGGAATATAGGAGACCGCTTCGTGGACAGCGGGGTCGAACTTCTGTCCTTTGGACTGAACCGCTTTCAGCTCGAACCGGTCCATTGACGCCATGAACTGCTTTCGCACCATAACCATTCCGTCGAATACCGCCTGGTTGGCTTCTGTCGGCTCAATGGATTTCAGCGCCATGTCTATACTGTCGAGCGCCGGCAACAGTTCCTCCAGAACGTTTGCTCGCCCATTGATTCGCGCTTCTTCAATATCGCGCCGACAGCGTTTGCGCAGATTGTCCATGTCGGCCAGTGCGCGAAGGTACTTTTCCCGCTCCGTCGCCAGGTCCTGCGTCAGTTTGTCGATTTGTTGTTCCGGGTCGAGTATTTCCTGTTCAGCGTCATCTCCGGTTTTATCGGAAACCACTTCAATGACTTCCTCATTGTTGTTCTGTTCTGAAGTGTTTGGCGCGTCCGGTGTTGGTTCATTCGGCTTATTTCTGTCTTGATCGCTCAATGGTTTTACTCCTGAAATATTATTCACGGGCTTGAAAATAAGCCCTCCTTAAAAGCGTCCCTCTACATAATCACAATTGACTAATTGTAAAAGGGGGAAGTTTGTTTTTCACAAAATATATCATAAATAAAGGTAAAATCCGCCTCATGAACGGAATCTTGAGACGGCCTGATCTGCTATCGCTTAAATTTCGTCCAAAATCGTGAAAAAGTGCTAAAAATTGGGAATAAATTAGATGCCGCACGGTTGAACCCCATGAACCGAGCAGGTACACGGTGAGAAAATGTTTGCAAGTCGAAGAAAAGAAAAAGATCAGCAATTTGAAAGAGCGTGTATGGAGCACTTGGACAGCCTGTACGCATCGGCGTTGAAGATGACTCGAAATCAGGTGGAGGCGGAGGAGCTGGTTCAGGATACATTTGTTCGCGCCTTTCGGTTTAAAAAGAATTTTGAATGGGGAACGAACCTGAAGGCATGGCTGTTTCGGATTCTGACAAATACATTCATTAACGACTACCGGCATAAAAAGCACGAGCAGCGTTATATCGAGCGGGCGGCGGTGGAGCCGTTGTACGACCAGGTGCTGAATCAGCAGGCGGTAAAATACGCGTCTAATCCTGAGAATCACGTATTTTCGAAGTATTTCAAGGAGAAGCTGGATAGTGCCTTAGAGGAATTACCCGACGACTTTAGAACCGTTGTGGTTCTGAGCGACGTGGAAGGATTTTCGTATAAGGAAATTTCGGAAATCCTGGAAACTCCCATGGGGACCGTGATGTCTCGATTGCACCGAGGGCGAAAACTGCTTCAGCACGGACTTGTGGATTACGCCGTGGAGGCGGGGGTCATCGCACCACCGTCGGTCGGAGATAAAAGTGATGAGCAGCAAAGCACTACGGACCTTTCGGAATTCCGTCGCAAAAGGGAGGCGACACCATGAATTGCATCAGTAGTAAAAAATTTGTCGATGCGTATCTGGATGGGGAATTGGAAGCCGGCATGATGCTGGAGATTGAGACTCATCTGGAATCCTGTGAAGAATGCGCCGGTGTTTTATGCCTGAAACGGGATATGAAGACCGAACTGGCGAAGCGAGGCAATGCCGCAGCGCCGGAACATCTGCGGCGTCAGATTGAAATGATTTCGAGCGGCTCGCCCCGGGTGTGGTGGCAGCGGCCGGTGGTTGCCGCTCCTGTCGCCGCCGCGGCAGCGTTTATGCTGTTGATGTGGAGCCATAGTACTCCGCAAACCACGCTTCCGAAAGACGAAGTGGCGCTGCTGGTTCAGGATGTGGTGGACCGGCACGTTCGGGAGCTTCCCATGGAAATTCAGAATGCCAATCAGAATACTGCGGCCTCCTGGTTTCAGGGGAAAATCGATTTTCCCGTCCGGCCGCTGGGAACCGGTATCCGCAACGCCACATTCCAGGGGGCGAGGGTATCCAATGTCCGGGAAAATCAAGCCGCCCAGATGGTGTACCGAGTGGACGGCAAAAAGGTAACATTTATGGTGTTTCCCGCCAATCAATTAGCCATTCAGGGGGGAGATTTGCTTACTGTGAGAGGCAAACAGATTCTGACCGGTCGCCGCAACGGCTACAATGTGGCCCTGGCCAAAGACGGCGATATGATTTACGCCGTCTCCTCCGACCTCCCCATAAAACGTCTTGTCTCATTGCTCGTAAATCGAAAGTAGGGGCAGACCTCTCGGGGACCCGCTCGTACAATTTTTTGCAACAATTGTTCAAATCGACCGACAAGGGGACATGACATATGATCCCAATAATCATCATCGCCGTTCTATTCGTTTACATGGATATGATTACTCTGCCCCGATTACTCTGGCCTCGGAGCATATTTTGTAACGATTTGCATATACGAGAGACAATGTCTCTTTGGTGAGGTGGTACGTAGGGACAGGGCATGCCCCCCCTTACATATGTGTGTTGAATTGGTTATTGCAGTGCGGCGAGTTTTTCACGGAGTTTTTCGGCTTGATGGGAGATACTGTCGTGAAGAGATTTTAACGCATCCAACGATGGGACAACGCCTTCCGCACTGGTTTTGGCTTCATGCACAAACAGGGACATCTGTTGCGTGGCGGAGCTCGTTTCGCTTACCGCGCTGGTTACGTCGTTAATTTCACTGGATGCATTGGTAATCATTTCTGTAATCTCCCGCGTTGTCACACTCTGCTCTTCGGTGGCCGTCGCAATGGCGCTTACATAGTCGCTCACTTCGGCAATCACTTTGGTAATCCCGTTTATCTCATCGATGGTTCCCTGGGTTGCTTCCTGAATGGCACTGATTTTTTCACGAATATCTGATGTTGCACTATTGGTTTGCTGCGCCAGCTCCTTCACTTCGTTGGCCACAACGGCAAATCCCTTTCCGGCTTCGCCGGCCCGCGCCGCTTCGATGGTGGCGTTGAGTGCCAGAAGTTTGGTTTGTTCGGCGATTTCCACGATGGTTTCTGTCACATTGCTGATTTGTTTGGCTGCAATGCCCAGGGAATCCACTTTTTGAGAAGCGCTTTCCACACTGCGAACCGCATTGTCGGCAACCCCGCGCGCCTGTTCGGCACTTTGCGCGATTTCCGATACGGTGGAGGTCATCTCCTCTGTGGATACCGCGACAGATGTGACGTTTTCTCCAGTTCGCGACGTGGCGCTGGTGACTTCCTGTATAGTGGTATCCAGAATACTGGCTGCCGCCTCCACCCCTTCGATGCCCTCCATCACACTGCGGGTGATGTCGCTTAATTTGACCGTTTCCGCTTCGGTCTGTATGAGCAGGTCGTGGAACGCCTGGGCCTCGGTTCGAACATCCAGTTCGAGGGGTTTGGCAGTTTGCAGACCCTTGATATACGTAACGGCGGCAGCAAACGCCGCCCCCAGTTCCGCAAGTCCCTCTCCCTTACCAAGAGAAATGGATTCCGGAACCATTCCCTGTGCAATTCCGTACAACGCACCGGTCAATGCATCAACGGCGGCTTGGATAGGAGTGTTTTCTGACTGTTCGGTTTTTTCCTTGGCCATGATATCCTCATCAAAATCAAAACAAATATTCGTTTGTAGCGATAAAAACTGCTGCGTTCAGCTATGGTAACGACCCACCCTCGAAAAAATTAATCATTCGGGGTGAAAAACGGAGAAAACTTCGAATTATCAGTCTATTGGACGACTGTGAGTGGCAGAGGATATCTGGCTCAAACGAAAGGTTACAGCTGAAATTTCTGTTTGAATACATCGATGGCGTCGGACTGACCCACCACCGAAAGCTGATCTCCGACTTGGAACGGAATGTGCGGCTCGGGAGACAATCGAACTATGCCGGAGCTGCTTTTTCGTTGAATGCCGATTACGTTTAAACCGAATGTGGCTCTCATATCCAACGTCTTCAGGGTCTCTCCATTCAGTGAATCGCCGACCAGTATTTCTGCAATGGTTTCCCCTTTGGGAAGTTCCACCAATGAAAAATCTTCTTTCGAGCTTTCGGGCAGAAATTTCATAGTTGCGGCTTCATTTCTGAGGATTTCATGTTCAAAGAAAACCATGATGTCATGCCGGGTGATACTTCCCATTAATTGATCGTTTTCATCGACCACCGGGAGCATTTCAGTATCCTGCCTGGAAATGTGTCCCATGGCCATGTCGAGTGTATCGTCGAGGCGTACCGCCGTAACCTCGGAATCCATCATGTCAACGGCCAGCATCAACGCGTCATCGAGGGATTGTTCTCTCAATATATTTTTAATTCTGTTGAGACTGATTTCACCGAGCA
This sequence comes from Deltaproteobacteria bacterium, assembly GCA_016936575.1. GTDB lineage: Bacteria > Myxococcota_A > Polyangia > JAAYKL01 > JAAYKL01 > JAFGXQ01. The sequence continues at coordinate 15,291 of JAFGXQ010000128.1, read as the reverse complement.
GCTTATTGTTGCTGTCCACTACATACTGGTGCCCCATGGGGCTGAGCAGCGCGCCTTCCACCACTTTGCTGGCGGGGGTGACCGGCAGCATGGTTTCCGGGAACGGTCGCAGCAGACGACGTACCTTGGTGGAGCGCATCAGTTCACTTTCTGCGGAACTGCGCAAACGCACGCCGCGTCGCTTCAGACGGGTGGTGAAAATGGAGGTGGAAAACAGCTTGGTGGAAAGCACCAGTGAAATGATGCATGAAAACATTAACGGCAGAATAATGGTATAGGTGGTCGTGATTTCAAACAACATGAGAATTGCGGTAATCGGCGCATGGGTGGTACCCGCCAGAACTGCACCCATGCCCACCAGCGCATAGGCACCGGAATGAGCTGTCTGGCCGGGGAATACCTGTTCCACCACCAGACCGAAAGCGCCGCCCAGACAGGCGCCGACAAAGAGCGACGGCGCAAATACCCCACCGGATCCGCCTGAACCGAGCGATGTCCCCGCCGCGAAGATTTTCAGAAAAATGAGTGCGACCAGCACCCACAGCACTTCCTGTCCGTGAACCGCCTTGAATACAGTTTCGTACCCCACACCGAGTACCTGTGGAAAAAACAGCGCCACACCGCCGACCATCGCACCGCCGATAGCGGGTGAAAGCCACTGCGGGATTTTGGCTTTGTCCCACAAATCTTCGAACAGTACGATTCCGCGGGTGAATAGCATAGCGGTCACACCGGCGGCAACCCCCAGCGCCAGGTAGAGCGGAAGCTCCAGTGCGGGATTGAGCAATGTGTAGTCGGGTACCTCGATAAATGTTTCGTCGCCGTAAATCAGTCGGGTGACCACTGTTCCGCTGACCGATGCCACGACGAGGGGGCTGAACACGCTGATGGTGGCGGAACCGATGATGACCTCCACCGCGAGAATCACACCGGCAATGGGCGCATTGAACGTTGCGGCCATTCCGGCGGCCGCACCGCACCCCAACAAAATGATTAATTTGTTTCCATCAAAACCGAGCAATTGTCCGATGGCGGAGCCGACACCCGCGCCGATTTGAACGATGGGGCCTTCCCGTCCCACCGAACCGCCGGAACCGATGGTGATAGCCGATGCGATGGTTTTTACGGTCATCACCCGTTTGCGTATTTTGCCGCCCCGATTGGAGACCGCGTTCATCACCTCAGGAATGCCGTGCCCCTTGGCTTCCCGTGCAAAAAAATAAATGAGCGGCCCCACCACCAATCCGCCGGCTGCGGGCGGCAGTACAATCCAGTACCAGGGGGTCTGCGCCAATGCGTCTGTCGAAGACCCTCCGGCGAACGCGGTAGTACGAATAATGTCGATGAGTTCCCGAAAAAGTACGGCGCCGAAACCGCCCAGTACACCGATCACTGCGGCGAGGATCAACAAATATACGTTTTCTCCCAAAAAGCGCTCCAGGCGGATACTGATTTTTTCTGCGGGTCGGGACGAATGATAACTCATGGCTCGCGTTCCTTAGGGCCGCCTTCTACACTGATCTGTAAAAATGTAAAGGGTGTTGTGTTTATATATCCCGCGGCACTTTGGGATTGCCGCGCTATTCGGCGGGAACAGTGCCTTCCACAAAATATTCCAATTTTCTTCTTGGGCAATCCACGGACGCGGGCTTTCCGGTGGTGGCGCATATTGTGGCGCGCTCCACGCCCGGTGGCATTTTGGGCAATGTCAGCATTTTTCCGTCTGACGCGAGGAGCAACGCATCGCGGGCCAATGGGGCGGCGCCGCTCATTCCCAGTACGCCTTTGGTGGGCTTTCCGTCAAAACGTCCGGTCCACGCGGCAACAACGAATTCCCGGGTGGCAAAAACGGCCACGGTATCGGAAAACCCCCGCGCCGTACCGGTTTTTACAGTGACCCGATAAGGTAAGTCCGCCGGCAGCTCGTCTCCGAATACTTTTCTGCGCGCATCGGGGTCGCTCAGCATATCCATGGTGAGCCAGGCCGCCTGCGGTGAAAACACAGTGCGTTCCTGCATGCTGAACGAATGAACATTCCCGTCCGGGTCGGTAACCGTTTCAATGTTTCGCGGCAACGCCACTTTTCCTTCCCGTACCAGAAAACCATATCCCGCGGCTAAATCCACCAGCCGTACTTTGGTATCTCCCAGCGCCAGACGAAGCCCGTAATCTGCCGAGTGCTGCGGCAGCGCGGATACGCCGGCGGCGCGAAGTTTTTCCATGACGCGGGTCACACCTACTTTTTCCAACACGTGAATCGCCGCAATATTGTACGAACCGGCCAGCGCCTCCCGGTACGATACCGCGCCGCGTTCTTTCGGCGGGCGACCCGTCACTCTGTATTCAGAGGACACATCCATGCGGTCCATCACAATAGACGCGGGTGAATCTCCCAGTTCAATCGCTGTGGCATACACAAACGGTTTCAGGGCCGATCCGGGGTGGCGTCTGCGTGTGGTGATATTCACTGCGCTATTGCCGGTTTTCTGCCCGGAGGTCGCACCGACCATTGCCAGCACCTTGCCGGTACGCGTATCGAGAACCACGACGCCCGCCTGTTCCACACCCCGGGGGCGAAGCCGTGCCACATGCTCCCGAACACTGTGTTCGACTTCTTTCTGCAGATAGGAATCGAGCGTTGTGGTAATGACCCCTCCGGAACGTGCGGTGGGTTCATCGATGGAATTCAATACCCAGTCCACGAAATGAGGCGCCTTGTAGGCGAAGGGGTGAAATGACGGTGAGATGCGCTCGCTGCCGGCGCGTTTCGCCTCTGCCGTGCTGAGTCGTCCCTGGGCCGTCAGCAACTGAAAAATATGCGCGCGGCGTGCTAGCACGCGCTGATGGTGCCGGAACGGGTTGTAGTACGAGGGGCCCCGCGGCAACACCGCCAGATAGGTGGCTTCCGCTGTGCTCAGGGCGGACGCGCTTTTTCCAAAATATCGCCTGGCCGCTGCCTCGATGCCGAATGCCTGATTGCCGAAATAGGCGCGATTCAGATATTGCTCCAGAATGAACGATTTGCTGACCTGTCGCTCCAGGCGCAGCGCCAATATGGTTTCTTTGATTTTGTTCCAGAAGGTTCTTGACTCGCCCCGCGAGTGCACCATGCGCATCAATTGCATTGTAATGGTGGATGCGCCGTATTGTGCACCGCCCTCTCTGATGTTCAGATACAGGGCGCGCAAAATCGCCGTAACATCCACTCCTGAATGCTGAAAGAAATTTTTGTCTTCAGATGCGAGCAGGGTTGAAATCACCTGTGAATCGATTTCGTTCAGCTTGACGAATCTGTGCCGGGGCGAGAACTGTTCGTTGCCGTGAACATTCACGCGGCGCAGTGGAATGCCGTTTCGATCGATGATAACCAATGAACCGTAGTTTTCGTTTGTCAGGGTTTCCACCGGGTACTCCACGCCATACACGGAAACGATGAGGCCGATGGACATCGCAATCAGGATTCCCAATATTCCTACACCGATTCTGCGAAACGCGGTTTTCATGCAATTCACTCCATCACTTGAGCACTTTGAATGTGCGCTCATCTGATGTGCCGAAATGAGCAGGTGCATACATTTCTTCAACCAACGTGCCGGGAACGCTGAACGTACCGGGAATCGTCGCCCGCATCAGGTATTCAATGGTTCGACTGCCACTGTACATCTTGTCGGCGAAGGCCAGTATCTCATCATCCCGCAGCTCCACGTAATCCCAGAAGTATCGACTATGGGTGCTGGTCTGCAGCGAGGTATCTTCGGTGGCAAGATTCGTGTTCACCGCTTCACACCCGCCCGGCAGCGGATCGGCGACGGCCACGTACGCGCGCGACGATGTCGATTCCACCGTCAACCGGACCTTCACCAGCGTACCCGCTTTCACGTTTTCGACCGGCGCGCCGGTTTTCGGGTTCAGATATTCGCGCGTCACCGTGAAGCCCTGGTTTTCACCTTTATTGTCGGCAGCTTCTCTGGCCAACCCCATATTGACATGTACGTACACGGGGGAATCTGAAACCACCTGAAGTGTACCTTTCGACAGTTTGTGTAACGGGCGTTGAAACCGAACAATTTTGCTTCCGGTCACTTTGAATGTCTGCCACTCTTTTTCATTCAGCAATATGGTGACCGATGCCTCCCCCGGGCCCTGGGCGCGAATATAGTCTGAAAGGGCAATCAGACTGTAGATATTTTCCTGGGTGTTTGACCAGCGTCCGCTGCTGTCCCGCCGGGATTTGAGCCCTTCCACCAGCTCCTCGATCTCAGGCATCGATGCATCGTAGGCGATGAGCGCACTGATGGCCATCGCTGTGCTGCGTACGTTCGAGCTCATATAATACGGCAGTGAAGTGTGTTCCTCGATAAATCGTTTTCCGTTTTCGAGTTTTGCGGCTTCGAGTATTTCGGCGACCAGTTGCGTCTGCATTTCTTTACCGTCGTCCGCGAACACCATGGCGCGCAGTAAAAAGGCTTTTCCGTAAACAGGCATGATGTTTCGCGCTTCAAACAGGCGCGCGTTCAGCCCGGCATCGGGCTTTCCGTAATGGGCAAGTACAAATGCCGTCATGGCCGCTTCGCCGGCCCGGCCTTCATCGGCGGGAATTTGCTGCTGGTTAATCCACTGTTGCAGCGCGGCGATTCCTTTTTCCATATGATGCCTGCTGACTTTGATTCCGGCTTTTTCGGCTTCGCTCAACCCCCACATGGCGTAGGCGGTCAGGTGGGGCTCCGCATGGGACCCGGGCCACAAACTGAAGTGACCGTCGTCGTGCTGATGCTTCAGAACTTTGTCGACTCCGAATGAAATGAATTGCTTCAGTTTCGGGCCCTGCAGTTCGTCGAGTTTCATGCTGGCGGCCAAATCACGCACTTTGAACATCGGAAGCAATCTCGACAGCGTCTGTTCCAGGCAGCCGTACGGATACTGAATCAGATATTTCAAACTTTCACTGAGCATTCCCAATCCGAATCGGTCGACACTGATTCCTACTTCGCTGAATTTTTCATCCACATCATCGGGCCATTCCAGCGCAACCTCTTTGGTATCGGTGGTTTTCGATTCGAATATCAGCTTTTGCGATGTGGTGATGTTGCGCCGAATGGGCACGGTCACTGAAAACGCATCGTCCTGGTTTTTCATTGATGCCGATATTTGAACAGTGGCCTGTTTCTGTTTGCCGACTTTCACATTGAAGCCGACCCGTTTGGATTCGCCGCTTTGCAGGGTAATGGTTTCTCCGCTGGTTTTGGTCCAAAGCCCCCGCAACTTCCAGTTGACCTGCACCTCACCGCCGGTTTTCGAATAGTTGTGAACCACAGCGCCGATATTCACCCAGTCTCCCGAACCGAAGAAACGCGGCAGTACCGGTGTTACCAGCAGTTTTTTGTTAATTACAATCCGCTCATCGGATGCGCCGAATTTGTCTTTGGTATCGGCAGCCACCGTCATCACCCGGAACGCGGTCAAATTGTCGGGGGCGGTGAATTCAAAATCGGCCACACCGTTTTCGTCGGTAACCAAGTCGGGAATCCAGAACGCCGATGAAACAAATTTGCTGCGTACCGTCGGCCCGGTATTGTCTCCTCCGTCCGCGCCTTCTTCAGAATCATCGACCGGGTTTCGGAATCGGGCCAGTCGCAACAGATTGCTCGAGCTGTCCACACCCAGACCGAACGGCGCATAGATGGCATTCATTGGATTCGGTGTCTGATAATTGATGAGCTGCAGTACGCCTTCATCAGCCACAGACACGGATAGCTCACTTTTTACAGGGGCGCCCTTCGAGGTGACGGTGATCTTTCCACGGACAGTCTCGCCCGGTTCATACTCGGACTTATCGGTGTTGATGACCACCTTCAGCTCTTTTTCCCGGGCAGACACCTTCAGGTCCACAATGCCCATCATGAATGTGGGACGCTCACTGTCTTTTTTTCCGGAACGGGGCGTCACCGCGCTGACCGACACATACACATTGGGGGCGTAGTCCTCCTTGATGGGTATCTCGATGGCGCCGCCTGTTTCCTTGCCCGGCATGGTGAATGTGTCAATAATGCCGTTTCGCTCCACGGTTACCAGCAATGTGCTGTTCTCGGTGCCGCCTTTCGGAATGATTCGCGCCACGTCCCCCGGCGCATATTTTTCTTCGGAGGGAATCAGTGTCATTTTGTGGTTGTCTTCACCTCCCCAGAAGAAATATCCTCGGCCGGTCACCCAGACCGAAGTGGCGCTGGACACTTTCTTTCCACGGTTGTCTTTGCCCAAAAGCTTCACAATATAGTCGCCCGGCGCCTTCACCGGCATAGATAAAACGCTCCCGTTTTTTTCAATCGAGATGCTTTGGGACGAAACCTTTTCGGTGTTGTGTTCGCAGCGATATCCGGTGTTGGGGCTGCTGCCGCATGTCCAGCTTTCCCGGTGCAGTTCCACTGTGGCAGTGCGGGAAATTGAATTTCCTTCGGTATCCACAGCCACCAGATCAAGCTCAATGGGGGCGCTGACCCGTTGTATCCAGGATTTCGATTTGATACCCAGGTAAACGTCTGTGGGGTGGGCCTTCACCACCACGGTTTTGGTGACGCTTTGATCGGTTTCATCTGTCACTGTGGCCCGTCCGATATAATCCACCGGATAGTTGATTTCCTTGGCGTATCGGTCCTGCGCGGTGAACGAAAATTCGCCGTTGCGGTTGGTGCGGGTCTCACCGCTCGATACAAAGGACTGCCCCTCTCGGGACCCGTACATATCATCGTAGTACCAGTCCCAATAGTAGTAGGAATCATTTTCTGAAAAAGAGTATCGTGGATATTTTGAGAACGATGCGTACCGTCGTCGCTGGTTCACACTCCACATGACCTGGGCGTCCTGAACCGGCGCCCCGAACAGATAATCGGCATCGAATTTGAATCGGATGTTGTCGCCCACGAGTTGGTCGGCCGCGTCGAAATCTTTTTTCACTTCGAATGATACCGGTCGAAATTCTTCCACGCTGAACCGTTCTGTAAATATCTGGTCATTGACCGTCACTTTGGCGTAGTAGTCACCGAGTCTCGCCGCTGAATTGAGCGTCAGTTGAAAATCCACGCTGCCGAATTCACTGAGCGATTGTTTTTTATCGAACAGAGTGACCCCACCCGGGTCGTCAATCATAATGTGGGCCTTTCCCAATGGAACCATGGGTGGTTTGCCCAGAGATACCTCGCGTATCAGCGCTTTGAAGTGCACTGTCTCTCCCGGTTTATAGATACCGCGATCGGATTGAATGAACCCGCGAATCCGTTTGGCGTCGCCTTTGCGGTCCGATTTCACGCTGTAGTTCCACAAGGCGATTCCGCTGTTCCAGTCCCCATCCACAACGGCGGCATCCGCGCCGTTTTCGACCACCGCTACAAACCGCTGGGCGCTGTAGTAATCATAGTATTCGTTCGGGTCGTGCTTCCGCTGTTTTTTCAGCTCCCCACTGCCCGGAACAATCAGCAGACCGTTATTGTCGGTGGTTCCGGTGTGCAGTGTTTTTCCATCCAAATCAAACAGGGTCACCCGGGCGCCGCTAACCGCGTCACCGGTAGACATCGATGTGACCCATACCACACCGGACGCCGGGCCGATTTTCATGACCACGCCCAGGTCGGTGATATTGCCGAGCACCCGATACGGATAGTGCCCAAAGCCCTGTTTTTCCCGTTCGCGCTGAACTTCGGTCGATGTGAACTCCGCCAGGTATACACCGCCGGGGGCACCGCTGCCGCACACCTTGCCGAAATCCACCTGGTGGTTCACCCATTTGTTTTTGGTACCGCTGATTTGAAGCGTTTCCTTTTTGGGGCGCAGTGAGAGCGCTTTCCAGTCAAGGTCGCGGTTGTCGCTGCCCACCCACGGATACAGTTCCAAATCACCCGATGCCACCACCTTGGCGATGCGGCTGGTGGGAACCTTGGCGCACGCCACTTCGAGGTCGGTCACGTTTCGCGTCCACACCTGAAACCCTTCCATTTGGGATTCAATGGTCGAAATACCGGTTTCGGTACTGATGGCGGGGGGCGCGTCCGTCGTATCGAATTTAATTACTTTGGTTTTTTTCAGGGTCTGGTTGTAAATGTCGGCCAACCCCTTCTGAATCCAAATCTCGTACGTTGAAACGGCTTCCAGATAGGTGTCCCACTTGTACACTTTTCCGTTGCCGGTTCGGTCCCAGTGGCTGTTCGACACGCGCTGCCCGTTCACTTTGACGCTAACATGCTTTTCAAACAGCTCCCTGGAAACCGGTGTGGCGAACTGGATTTTCACTTTGTCGGCTTCGGGTGGAATGTTTTTTTCTTTGGGGAGCGCTTCCGCAATGCTGAAATCCGGATACGTGAAAAAGGATACATCGCTTTGCTCGAGGGGCCAGTTGCCGGTGGCTGGTTCCAGGTTTTTGCATCGAACGGCGTACGCGGTTCCCTGTTTCAGTTGTGATGCGGGCGCCACCGGGATTGCGGTGTCGGCACGATGCGAAGCCGTGGTTTTCAGGCGGATTTGCTTTGCGGTTTTACTGTCGTATATCGCGCAGGCCGCCAATACGTCTTTGGTGTTCACTGCTTGCGAAAAACGCAGCGTGAATTGCGGATTCACCGGCGCCGCATCGACATCCAGTCCGCTCACACTGCCGAACCGAATGGGGTCATGCACAAAAGCGTGGGTGCGCTCCTGCTCGGAAATGCGGTCCGCCAGGGGAGCGAGCACTTCAATCTCGTATCGGGTGGATGCGGTGTACGCCTTTTTGGGGGTGACAGACAGTGTATGCCGATCAATCCAGCGGGCTTCCAGGGGAATCGCCGGGTTTATCGAAACCGGTACTTCAGGTTCTATTTTTCCCACGTGCGCGGCGTCGACTACCGGTTTGTCGAACTTGAGCTGAAACGGTTCGCGGTTATTCGATATGGTTTGTTCCGGGGAAGAAGATACCACGTGAAGGTCGGCGTTTTTTTTGTCGCCATCGGCAGCGCCGCACGAAATCAGGCACCAGGCCGCCGTAACAATCATCAGCGCCCCAAGCGCTCGAACAGAAAAAACAGAATGGTTCATGCCGGTCTCCTTGGTTGTTGGCATCCATGGTGTACAAGACCCAAGTCGGGTGAAAGATTTCACAGGTGTTTCATTTTTTAATTCATTTTAAACAAAAGTCTACCGGCGCTTCGTGTGCGCATACAACCCTACTGAAAAACGAGTGAATAATTTCCCATTTTTGTTCTGTGATGTGTTTCAATGGGCAAAGGGGTTGTGATCAACTGCAACGCATTAACGCATTAAGGAGAATGAACAATGAGATGGATTCAATATATAGTGAGTGCGGGGGTTTTTTTGATGGGGGGCTCAGTCATGGCGCAAACCTGTTACTTCAGCACGGAATGCGATGGAAATCAGATTTGCATGGATACACAGTGCCAGGACAGCAGCGAGCCGCAAACGGTTTGTGATGACGCAGGAGACGGCGCGGAGTGCGATTACGATGAGATTTGTGACGGCGGGGTGTGTAAACCCGACGGCGTGGCCTGTTCGTCGGAAACCGGCACGGCAGTGATATCGGCAACAATGGAGTCAGTGATGTGTGCCAGCGGTTCCGGATACGGGTCAAGTTCGGCGTCGTCTTCCGGTGAGGTTCCAGAAGTCTCCGGCGACGAGCTGTACGTCCAGTGCGTGGCGGCCGTTTCAATGGAGTGCGGTGACGAAGTGCCGGTTCCCAGTGAGGAATGCAGCGCGGAATCGCTGGTCACTTGTACCGACTGGGTGCTGCTGCTTCAGGAAATTGAGACGAACTGCGAAACGTATTTTCAGGAACATGGGGATGATGTTTCGGTTCAGACCGGTGAAACCTCGACCGACGGTGTCGCTGATACCGATATGGACGCTCCCGAGTTGAACGGTGCGCCCATGGTGGGGCTCGCTGATGAAGCCAACGTGTGGATGGTCGTGGAATGCTGCCGGGATTTGGACAGCGGCGACACGGAGTATGTGGACGAGCTGGGCAATCTGTTTGAGTGCCTGTCCCGGATTGAATCGACCGACTGTGAAGGAGCGATGGAATGTGAAGACACCTACTTCGGCGGTTCAGATGACGGTACCGTGACACTGGATGAAGAAAACAGCGACAGCACGGGTCAGGCGACCGATACGACCCGTGCTGACGGCGACAGCACTGACAGCGATTCCTGCAACGTTGTGAACCCGGGCGCGGGAGACTCCTCTCTGTTGCGTCTGATCCTGTCCTTTTAGCATCCCGCGCTATAGAATATAAAAAAAATGAACATTTTTCAGGAAAGCCGGTACTGGCGCTTCACTGGTGTGAAAGTGTCAAAAAAGATGAGGAGAATTCAATGAAATATATGTGGATTATTTGGGGGCTAATCTTTGGATTGGCTTGTTCTGAGTCCAATTCAACCGATACCGGTGATGGGGACAGCTCTGATGGGGACAGCGACACCGATACGGACAGCGATGCCGATGGGGATAGCGACACTGATACGGACAGCGATGCCGATGGGGACAGCGAAAGCGATGCAGATTTAGATACCGACACCGATGCGGACTGGTATTCATGTGACGACGAAAGCATTGCGTATGATGTATCGGTCACGAAAAGCGGGGATACGTGGACAGTTACCAACAGCGCGGGCCAACAGATCTGGAGCGGGAGCGATATGATGACCGCCATGGAACAGGGGTTTGGTGCGCTGAGTTCGGGACGTACCACCAAAGAAAGCATGGTTGTGCGCGGCGACGGCACCATGTCGGCGAGCGCTCGATTGTCCATTCCGAGTTATATCATCCTGAACGTTTGCGGCACCATCGATGTTCAGGGAAGCCCCGCAAGCGATATGTCTCCATTTTATATTCGCAATCAGACCGATGTGGACATTCCCAATGTTCACATGACCGGCACCCCCGCCTACGGGATGTTCATTCGGCAGTCCAACAACATTCACCTGGGGCACATTGTCATGGAGCTGGAGTCGGCGTCGTGGCTCGGTGTCCGCATGGATAACAATCCCTCGTGGCCCGACTATCCCGAGCGGGTGCGGAATTTGACCATTGACTATATCGAGGTCCATTCATCGGGGTCCCACGGCGTGGAGACCTATGGCGTGGACGGCATCAACATCGCCGAGTTTGTGGGCGTGGGCACCGGTGGGTGCGGGCTGATTCTGAATCGCTCGCTCAACGCCGAAGTCGGTTCGGTTACCTGCACCGATTGCGCCACCGGCACGGGGTACGCCGCGTTTCGGGTGGCCAATCTCAATGGATGGGATGGACAGAACTACCCCGATGACGGATTGAGTTTTCCCCCGGGGAACATTCATGTCGGCAGCGTCTATGCTCGCGGCGGAGGACGCGGTATTTTCTCGGTTTCCGGCAGCGGCGGGCTCACCATCGATCATATCGATATTGCCGATACCGGCAGCAACGGCATCCTGCTGCAAAACGCCTATAACACGACCATTGCCGCCGTGTCGGGAACCGTGTCCAACGCAGACGTCTACCTGACCAATGATTCGGAAAACACCGAAGACGGCACCTATGCGCCCTCCCACGATGTCACCCTCGCCAATATTACCCTCTCCAACGGCGCTTGGGTCCATGAGGCCTACTGCGACTGGAATGGAATCGGCGATCAAAATAACCGTGCCGAAAACATCATCGGAGGCTCGGTCGATATGTGCTACTAAGGCGGATTGGGCGGTGTTCATCGAATCGTCGAGTTGGTCCAGTGGGTCCGGTTGGGCAACGGAGATAGAGTCATCAACCGAATTGCGGCCGCGGTTGGCGGCCAGATAGTCGCAAATTTCATTCAGGAGGGTAGAGGGACGGGGTAGAGGTCCATATTTCCCCTTGTACCCCCCCAAAATACCGGTGGGGGTTCGCGATGGACTGCGTATGCGGAAATAGTATTCCGGCGCTGTTCGTTTATTCGGTAATGAGAGATGACACACAGGGGACGACGGCTGACTCCATACCCACCGGGCATCGCTGGGTATTCAGACATAAAAAACAGATTGGCGCAGCGTTCGGATACGTGGTGATTTATACAGCGCTGGTGCTGTTCTGTAAGGAATGGTTTTTTGATTTTACGGTCGGGTCGTATCTGGCGTCACTTTTTGTGCTGTTCATATATCTGCCGCTGCTGCTGCTCGGCGGCCTGGGAGTTGCGGCGCGGCTGATATTCCAGAAGCGGTGGCTGCCGACGTTGTACGCTGTGCTGCTGCTGGGGTTCAGTGTGGGTGCGTTCTGGCTGACCCCGAATCGGTGGGCGTTTTTGACCGCGCGTCATTTCGCCCAAAACCCCGCGCAGGTAAAAGCCCAGGTATTGTCGTCAGCGTCAGATGCCACCCGGTCCAACGCTGTATATCGCGAATACGCACCGGTTCATTTCAACTGGCCCATCGTGTTTGTTTCCGATGACCATCCGGAGAATGTTTACGATACGTGCGGAATGGGCGGGAAGGTGGTGATGCAACTGGAACCCAACTGGTATATCTGCCACCGGGATTGGAATTGAGCGTACTTCGGCGCAAACCGGCATTTTGCGAATGGGCAAACGATGTTGTAGAAAAAGTCAGGTAAACTGGGTAGCAGGGAAAATCGGAATTAAGCGGGGCGCTTCTCGATTTTTCCGGAACGCAGGCAACGGGTGCAAACGCGAACTCGTTTGGGCGTGCCGTCTACAATGGTTTTTACCTTCTGAATGTTCGGCTTCGCCACTTTGCGCGTTTTGCGGTTCGAGTGACTTACCAAGTTTCCGGCCAAGGGCCCTTTTCCACAGATTTCACATTTATTTGACATGCCAGTCCTCCTAGCAGTTAAAGTACAAATCGAGCGAGGCAAATACCATCATTCATCTACCTAGGCAACAATTTAGTGCCCCACAATTGAAAAAAAAGACGGTTCAGCCCCATTTTTGATGCAATTTGAGTGTATTGATCGCCGATTTAATAATTGTATCGTGATCAAATGCCAGTGGCGGCAACTCATCCAGCGGAAACACCCGGGTCGCCTTGGCGTCGTCTCCGGCATAAGGGGAGAGCGGCGTTTCGATGATTGCTGTATACGCCACGGATATGTTTCGTCCCCGCGGATCTCTTTTCGGATCACCGAACGCGCCCACCTGCAGCAATTCATTTACCCTCACCTGGGTTTCTTCCGCCAGTTCCCTTGCGGCCGCGGTCTGCAAATCTTCATCCATCTCCACGAATCCGCCGGGAAGCGCCCAGCGGCCTTCAAAAGGCGGCTTGCCCCGTTGAATCAGCAGCACCGTGCGTTGCCCGGCATCTGTTTTGCCGAACAGCGCCACATCCACACACACCATCGGTCTCGGATACTTATACTGGTACATAACGCCCACTATATTTTGTTCTCTTCCTGCTCCGCCTTCCAGCGTTCCATGAACTCTTTAAAGTATTCAGGCACTTTTTCCGGCTCGTCGGGGTATTGGCGATGCAGCTCTTCTTCGAGTTGTCGCTCCAGTTCCTGCTGCAGATTTTCGTCCGGCTGGGTGGTGTCGGGCGGAACCTCCTCCATCTGAAGGGGCGGCGATTCCCGGCCCATCTGAAATGCGTCGCGGAACGCTTCTTCGGCCACAAACGAGACCATTCCCGCCAGCGCTGAAATCCAGTAAAACTGGTTGATGTACATGGAGCCGAGCAACGTTGCCTTGTGGGAGAACGGTGAGTTTGAAATCTGATATATGCCGTCCGGGGTATTCTGGCTCATCCACACCTGCCCGGGGGAGACCTGTTTGAAGAGAATATCGATTACCTTTCGAATGGATGCCGCCTTGGGTTCTTTGGCCAGCGACGCATCAACCGACGTTACGATGTATTCGAACACTTTCGGCGACACATACACCAGACTGTTCCCGGATTCGATGGGCAGGGGCGCCGCCAGAGCAGTGAATGTGTCGTCGGTTTCGAGTCCGTCCCGGCCCATGATGCGTTCTTCCAGAAATGGCGCGCTGGTGGCGATATACACCCGCTGCGTTTCTTTATTTCGCCACACCACCGGTCGATAATCGAGCAGCTCTTCGGTCAGGAATTCCGCCACCCCAAGCCGCTGCCAGGTTTGGTCCTCCCAGATTGAAAACAGGGGCAGCGCTTTGGACTTTTCTACCAGAATATCCATCAGGAACCCCATGTTGTCGGCGCAGATGAACCCTTCCATGTAGGGTAATTCGATGTCGGAGTCGGGAATTTTCATCGTGCGTGTGGGGTGAACCACCATTGTGGCCATGATTTTGGTTTTCAGCTGTTCCGCCAGCGCCCGGTAGGTGAGCGTGCCCGGAAGAATTTCAGAATCCAGATGGTCGTTGAGTTTCTGCAGTTCTCCTTCATCGAGAATATCGGTCAACACCATATAAACGCTTTCGAGTACCGCCGCCAGATTGGCATCGTACTCATAGGCGATGACCGCATCTTTGGGTGCCAGCTGCAGGATTTCAAGGGGATGCGGGTCGCCGCCGAAAAACTGCATTGCGCCGGTGCGAGGATAAGCGGTTTTCATAAATGATTTGTTTATGTAGCGACCTTCGAGGGCGTACGAGCTCATTCCCACCGCCTGCACATCGGTCATGCCGAGCGCCCTGGCGATTTTCACCGCGTCGAAACGCGCCTTGTATTTCTGCGGAATTTCATTGACCGCCGCGATGAGCTCGTTGACGAGTTCGGCGGCTTTTTCAACGTCGCCTTCAATGTCCATATACGAGTATACTTCTCCACCCAAATCGAGATAGTTCGAGGTGACCTGAAAATTTTGGGAACGCGCGTCTTTGGGAACTTTCGGGGCGCTGCCGCAGCCGACGCAGAACGTGAAACACACAACCAACAGTCGAAATAGAGCCAATTTTTTCATGAAAAGTCCTTTATCAAGCCAATCGGGTTACTGAAATTTTACATATCAATATGTATCTTACAAACGCAATGATGCATTTATTTATTCTACAGCCCTCGAGTTCATTTGACGCCGAGGTGAATGCTGTGCTCTAATTTGAATATTCCACCGGAACATGGAATCTGTAAATCGAGAGGAGTGTGCGATGCATTTTTGGGTTCGAATACTAATCGGTATTGGGCTGATTGTTTTGCTGGCGGGGTGTACCGATAAGGCCGGTAGCGGGGCCGATGATTCGGAGTCCAGCGCTGACACCGATGCCGATACAGACGCCGACAGCGATTCAGATACGGACAGCGACGCCGATTCAGATACGGACAGCGACGCCGATTCAGATACGGACAGCGACGCCGATTCGGATACGGACAGCGACGCCGATTC
>JAFGXQ010000127.1 GCA_016936575.1 Deltaproteobacteria bacterium | reverse complement strand
GTGTCGGTGTCCGCATCGCTGTCACTATCGGTATCGCTATCCGTATCGGTATCTCCATCACCGCCGGTTGCATTGCAGCAAATCGAACTCCATTCGTTCTCGGCGTCCGGCACACACGGTGTCGCTGTAACAATAACACCACCGAGGCCGCCGAACGCAACGTCGCCGGTGCATGCCCATTCGCTGTTTACGCAGTCGTATGCACAATCACCATCGCTGTCACTGTCCGTATCGCTGTCGGCATCACTATCGGTATCGCTGTCACTGTCCGTATCGCTGTCGCTGTCCGTATCGCTGTCACTGTCCGTATCGCTGTCGCTATCGGCATCGCTGTCGCTGTCCGCATCGCTGTCGCTGTCCGTATCGCTGTCACTGTCCGTATCGCTGTCGCTATCGGCATCGCTGTCGCTGTCCGCATCGCTGTCGCTATCGGCATCGCTGTCCCCATCACTGTCGCTATCGCTGTCCCCATCACTGTCGCTATCGCTGTCTCCGTCCCCATCCCCATCTCCATCAGAATCTGAATCGCCGTCAGAATCCGAGTCGGCATCCGCATCAACTACATTGTAATTATTGCCTGAATCTTCTGAGCAGGCGCCGGTTACGAATAACAATCCTAAAATAAAAATAAAGTAATAATGTCGCATCATCTTCCTTTCCTGCACGGTATTCAATTGGTTCCTCACTCACCGCACGTGCGATAAATTAATGCAAATCAATATAATGTCCCCTCTCTATCTCGAAAAGGGCCAGAATTATTCATTTTCGTTGTCCACAATATCCTTTTGCCACCATCAACAACACTCCCGCATGCACTGCACGCAACACGCCCGATATATATGTGTGTGGCAATCCGGACCGAAACGGGTGAATTTTTGACGATGTCAAATAATTTTTATTATGAGAAATTAAAATGAAACCATATTGGGGCAGTTACTTCAGAAGGGAGGGAACCACAGCGCAACTATGGCATCTCAATATCGTCTATTGTGTAATCGCTTGTTACCGCACGAACCATTGCTTCCACAATATCAGGGAACGCCACGCTGTTATCGCTTCGATCAAACAGCCCCTCATTTTCGGCGCCGCTGTTCAATCCGCCGTTGTCCCAAAAAATAGGCACGATATCCCGATCGTACGCAGCTTTCGTGACATACTCCAGATAATAACGTCGATAGTTTTCATATCCCTCCTGATATGTCACCGCATATTCGCCGATGAAAACGGGAATATTATTAGATACAAAATTTGTTA
The DNA here is from genome assembly GCA_016936575.1 of Deltaproteobacteria bacterium. Classification (GTDB taxonomy): domain Bacteria; phylum Myxococcota_A; class Polyangia; order JAAYKL01; family JAAYKL01; genus JAFGXQ01. The sequence goes on along the minus strand of JAFGXQ010000127.1, from coordinate 12,163 downwards.
CCAGACTATCGAACGCCTCATTCACCCATGCCTGCTGCGCCCAGGAATCTCCCGCCGGTGCGGTTTCATCTCCCCAGGTCTGGCTGTTCGCTGCAAGCGTATAATTATATGGATCATAAAAATGCACATCCACTGCAATGCGATCCGCAACCGTATCTATGGGGGCCACAAAGCCGTCAATCGTACAATCAATGTTGGTATTGTAGCCGGGCATCACTAGAATCCGACCTTCATTCTGACCGCCGGAAGCGCGCACTGTGTCGACAAATGCCTGATTCAGATTATTGATAAAATCATAGTCTTCCTGCGGAACCGTATTGCAGCTCGGGTACCCGTCGTGAATCTCATTCATGGACTCGAACAGCAACCGCTGATCATAATCCTGAAACTGTGTCGCAATCTGCTGCCAAAGCGCAACGAACCTCTCTTCGACCGATTCATACGGACCATCCAGGGTAATCCATTCCACGCCTTCATAATTATCCGCACCATCGTGATGAATGTTAATCATTGCATGCATCCCGGCGGTCAACGCATAGTCCACCACTTCCTGAACACGCGCCATAAAATCCACGTCAACCGTATAAGGCGAGGAATCCTGCATGTGCATTGACCAGGTGACCGGAATACGAACCAGATTGAATCCGGCTGCCGCGACCGCATTCAAAAGATCTTGTGTCACGGCCGGATTTCCCCACGATGTCTCTCCATCTGGCGCATCCAGTGCGTTTCCCAGGTTCCACCCCAGGGTTAATTCCGCAGCGACTTCAGCAGCGGTCAGCCCGCTGTCGGTATCGGCGTCCGTGTCCGCGTCGGTATCGCTATCGGAATCGGTATCGCCGTCAGAATCCGTATCCGTGTCCGCATCGCCATCACTACCGGAATCAGAATTGTCACCACCGCTCGAACAAGACCATACCATCGCAGTCAAACTCAAAAATAAAATTATCAGCAGCGCTCGCATAATCACCCTTTCTTGTCTTTCTCGAATGTAAAAGACAGTTTTTGTCGATACATTCTCGTTTACAGAATATAGTACGAGCGGGAGTTTCGCTTAAATGCGAATAAATTGTCAATTATTATTGCAAAAGCGCGATATGCGATATGTGAAACCCTTTTGGCAATTGGGCCGAATGCCGGCATGCACCACGAAGAGGAGAAAAATAAATGTTCGAAGATTTTGACGGTTTTGGAGAAACGGATAGCGGCGACTTTGTAAAGTTCGGCACTTTGGAAGAATTGCGGCAGAACAGAACGATCAACCGGAAAATCATCAGTAAATGGATATCTGTATTTTTTGACGACCAGGATGAGCCGTATGCGATTGAGATGTCCTGCAAGCATCAGGGCGCCAATCTGGCTGAAGGAAAAATTGTAAATAATGTGGTCACCTGTCCACGCCATTTCTGGAAATTCAACATCGTTACAGGCAAGTCACATACCGAATATGCCCCCGATTTGCGCAAACACGCAGTGAGGGTAAAAGACGGCGTCCTCTACGTATCCATTCGGCCAAAGCCATAAGACCTATAAGACCCATACGACCTATATCGAAGTCTGAACCGGCTCGATTAACACGCTGTTGCGATTGAGTTCGTCCAGCTCTCTGAACAACTCCTCACATTCCGGTTTTCCATGGAAATGTTCCGATAGGAAGTCTGCGGATTCCCCTAATTTTCTGGAGTAGGTTTCACGCTCCTTGACTTTCGCTGCCAACCGACGACGCCCGGCCCCCAGATCATCGTCAATTGCGGAAGAGTGTCTGTCCATCTGCTGATGGTACTCCTCCAGCTGTGCATCAATGCGTGCGGCTTCTTCTTTCCATTTGGAGATTTTCGACTCAACCTTGGCCACCGCTTCTGAACGCGCCTGACGCCGAGCAGCCATTGCACCGGCTTTTTCATACGCATCGCGCAAATGAGCACTCATCTCATCCCGCCCTTTGTCAATCGAAGCAATAATCTCGCGCGCGGCTTTCAATTCTTCGTCTGCGCGACTATAGTCGGCACGCAGTCTTTCCAAATCGACCGCAGCGGCGGCAATTTCACGTTTCAATTTAGATTTCGCACGGGACAAGTCTTCAATCCGCCGACCAACCTGCGCAGTGAAATCACGCCCTCGACCCAGCAGACGCTCATTCCGCTTCGCTTCTGCCTGCAGCTCACCATCCAGGCGAGTCGATGCGGCAGCCAATCGCCAAATGCTTTCGACCGCTTTCATCACCTGAGCCGGACCAGCGCCGCCCGGATACGAAGTTGCAACCATGCGTCCAAAAACAGTGGCCTTCAGCGCCCACACCGCCACATCATTAAGCCCGGTCATCGACATAGTGCTGATCAGCCCGGAGTTTTCTCTTTCCCTGCGCGGATCTGAACTCTGCTGCGCAACCACCCATGGCTGCACCACCGGCGCCACACGACGCTGCAATATTTTCAATTTCTCAACGAAATGGTGTGCATCGCGGAACCGCTTGTTCGGATCTTTCTCAAGCAGCAGCGCGATCGTATCCGAAACAGATTGCTCGATATTCGGATTCTCCTCTATTGCAACCATGGGTACAGAGTGCTTGTGCGCCTCAATAAATGAATCCCGATCACGCGCATGAAACGGTAACTTTCCGGTGAGCATCTCAAACATAATCACGCCGAGTGAATACAAATCAGATAACGGCGTCGCATCTTCTCCACGGGCCTGTTCCGGAGACATATACTCAGGGGTGCCAAATACCGCTCCCTTGGCCGCAAGACGTCCGTCCTGACTCAATCTCGCCAACCCGAAATCGATTACTTTCACAAAATTCTTTCGCCCGGCACGGTTGATCAGATGAATATTGTCGGGCTTGATGTCGCGATGAACCACACCTAGGTCGTGCGCACGCGCCAACGCCGCTGTCGCCTGCTCCATAATATCGAGCGTTTCGTCGAGCTGCATCGGACCTCTGGCAATCAGATTGGACAGCGCATCACCCACCAGAAGCTCCATCACCAGATACGCCAAGCCGTCTTCTGTCTCCCCGAAATCTGAGATGTCGACAATATTGGCGTGGTTGATACGGTTGGCGGCCCTGGCCTCACGAAGGAACCACGCGCGAAAGTGCTCTTCTCCACGGCGCTCCGGTTGAAGAATTTTAATCGCCACAACGCGATCTATCAGTAGGTGTCTGGCGCGGTACACCGCCCCCATGCCCCCTACTCCCAATCTGGATTCAAGTCGATAACGATCTGCAATCACACGCCCAAGTAGTCGATCTTTCATTACGCGCCTTTCAACAATGACAACGTTTGGTTAAATGCATTCCCATTACAGATTATCCAAAAGAAAATTCGCTAGCAGCTCTCGATCGTCTGAATCTTCAGATTTCGATAAGGACTGTTTTTTTGAATCAGAGCCTTTTTGTTTCGACTGCTGTGATGTTTCAACGATTGGGACGCCCGTGAACCCCTGTACAACCTGATACGCAGAGTCTTCTATCAAAACTGAGTCCATATAATGCTCACACCCCATTTCCATCAAAGTGGACAATTCCTTCACTTTGCCGATCAGCTTGTGCTGATCCTCCCCATCACCCACATCAGATACAAAATGGACAGCTTGACTCAATTTGTATGATACCTTCTCGTCGATGATAGTCAGCAAATCATCTTCAATGGATGCTTTTTCATCCACAATCCACTCATCCATCATTTCCTGAGGCCAGAACAGGCGATTTTCACCCATATGTTTCTCCTGAAATTCCAAACCGTTACCCGTTAAAATACGTGAAGCGTACCGGCTTGTACAGTATAATCTAATATAAATTAGACAATGTACAATGCCTCTTTTAGAGCTTTATTTCTTCACACTGCCGAACGCGTCCCGACCTATTCCCCAACTACATCTGATATTTTTTTAGTTTCCGGAATAGTGTGGTTTTATGAATTCCCAATCGTTTCGCCGCTTTAATTTTCGAACCGTTGCATTCATGAATGACGGCGCGTAAAAAAACCGCTTCCAGCTCTGCGAGCGAACTAAACCGCGCCAGTGAATTATCCAATCGACCCGATATTCTGCCCCCGATTTCTTCCGGCAAGTGAGACACGTCAATATGGTTACCGTCGCAAAATACAAACGCATACTCAATGGCGTTTTCCAACTGTCGAATATTTCCCGGAAACTCGCAAGACATCAATATGTTCATGGCCCCCTGGCCGACCCCCAGTATATTCTTTCCCGTGATACGATTGTATTTCTGGATAAAATGTTCACACAGCGCCGGAATATCCATCTGCCGTTCCCGAAGCGGAGGCAGCGGGATTCGCAGCACATTCAATCGATAATATAAATCCTCTCTGAACGTCCCATCCTTCACCATCTCCGGCAAATTGCGGTTTGTTGCGGCAAGCACCCGCACATCAGCACGGGCAGTGACCGTAGCTCCCAGCGGCTCATAGGTGCGCTCTTGCAGCACCCGCAGCAGCTTCGCCTGCATGGACCCCGAAATATCACCGATTTCATCTAAAAATATCACTCCCCCCTCCGCCAATGCGAACTTGCCTGGCTTATTTTTTTTCGCATCCGTGAACGCACCGGCCTGGTAACCGAACAATTCCGATTCGATTAAATTGTCGGGCAATGCACTGCAGTTGAAAGCAACAAAAGGTTTGTCCTTGCGTGAACCGGTCGCATGAATCGCACGCGCAACCATTTCCTTACCCGTGCCGCTTTCTCCGGTAATCAGCACGGTGGTATTCGCATCGGCTATGGGACCGAGCATGGCGAACAGCTGTTTCATCTTGGGACTGCGGCTCACCATCTTGTCGTATGTGTATTTTCCGGCGGCCTCGTGTCTCAAATTGGCAATTAACTGTTCCTGCGCTTTCTGCCGTTGACGTTCCGCTGTCACATCCAACATCTGCAGTAGATACAATTGCTGATCAATCACCGTACCCAACGGTGTCAGCGTCCACTCAAACAATAAATTCTTCAGGAGATCCCGGTCCGGCACAGACAATTCGGTTTCTCCAGTCAATACAGCCCCCTGCTTCAACACATTTCTGCCTTTTTCTGAAATATGAATCAGATCAAACAAAGACGCCCCTTCCGATTCCACCGATAGTTTGGGGAACAACGCTGCAAAAGCGCTGTTTGCCTCCCGAATCGCCCCTTCCTGATCGAACAGCGCCACTGCGATGGGAGACTGATAAAAAATGCGGCGAAACTTTTCCTCGCTCTGTGCCAGCTGATTGCGAAACCGGTTTCGCTCCTTCACATCTGTCAAACAAGTGCGTACACCGACAACGGTACCGTTCTGAAATATGGGCGCGCTGTTCATCTGGTATTCGCCAACAGTTCCATCCTTGTGGAGAATTCGATATTCCTCGGCCGGCGTTGCCTGACCGGACAAAATAATGTGAAGATTTTTACCGGCTTTATGCTTGTCTTCATCGGGAATCAACGCCTGCAAATAAATCCCGCTGGCGAAATCTTCATTGTCGTACCCCGTCACGCGAAACCCGGTTTCATTCACATAAGTGATGCGAAGTTCCCGGTCGGTTTCACATACAATAACGGGTAATAAATCTGCGGTATCTGCGAATCGCTGCTGCCAATTTTTCTGTTTCATACCCAAATCATTGCCCACAAAGTAGCATTCCTGCAACCATTTTCTGCAGGGGTCAGACCCCGCCTATTGACCTTTTTCCCGGTATTCCGCATGTTTTCTCACCATTCATCGTTTTTCAAATAAAATGTATCTATGCCGCGTCAAAACAGCTAGAACGCTTGTCGCTATAACGCCCATAAGGAGCTCATTTTTGTACCCTCTACCATTTCGAAGCCTCATTTCTGTGATTATCATCTTCCTGATAGCCGCTCCGATTTCCGCGCAGACAGTCACTTTCTCTGCAGTGGGAGACATTTTTTTCGGACGCGGTGGCCGACAGTTCGGCACAGAAAACCCCTTTCGCTACGTGTCCGGAGAATTGAAAGGCCGGGACATTGTTCTGGGAAATCTGGAGTCGCCCATTTGTGAATCCCGCGCACGTGTGCTGGAAGAACCCTGCTCTCTGAAAAAAGGCACCTGCGACACGCCGGAAAAGAAGCGATATCGCCGACTCTTTTTTCTCACCTTTCAAGCCAGAATCTCCGCAGCCAGAATGCTCAGGGGCGCCGGCTTCACTGTGGTATCCACCGCCAACAATCACGCAGAAGACCAGGGGGGGCCCGGAATTCTCGAAACGCTGGAGCATCTGAAACAACAGAATGTGAGTGCAGTTGGCTCGGGACCAACCAAAGCTGACGCATGGCAACCCGTCATTATTGAGAAAAATAAAATACGCGTCGGCATCATTGCAGCAACAACAATCCTGAATTTCACTCCCGTCGAGAAATCTGGATTTGTCGCCCATGGAACGCTGAAAAGGCTGCGTTCCATTTTACCACAACGAATCTCCGAGCTGAAAGAACACGTGGACTTTGTCGTCGTCACGCTTCACTACGGCGCCGAAGACTCTTCCCATCCGTCATATCGAGAACAGCAACTCGTTGCAGACATGGTACAGGCCGGCATGGACGTCTTCATCGGAACCCATCCACATGTGCTGCAAGGCGTGCAGGTTACCGAGAAAGCGGTAATCTTCTGGTCGCTCGGAAATTTTCTGTTTGATTCACGAAAAGACAGCTGGCGGGAAAGCGGTATTGTTCATCTGGATTTCCATAAAGACGGAGCTCAGAAGCGAATTGAAAACATTCGTTTTGTGCCGGTCACGCTTTCCGGAGATCCACAACGTCTCCCCATCATTGCGAATGAATGGCGCGCACCGAAAATAATTGATTTAATTCAAGATCGCTCTCGGCGGTTTCGAAATCCTCAAACGTCTTTCAGCGTCGAGAACAATCAACTCCACATCCGAATGGGGTCAGACCCCGCCTTTTGACCTTTTGTTGTTTTGCCAAGAATCCGAAAATTGCCTTTACAACTTGGTCTGACGTTCACATAGTGAACAAATGAGCACTGAAAACTTTGTACATCTCCATTTGCATACGCAATATTCACTCTTGGATGGCGCCATCCGCGTAAAGGACCTTATTCCTAAAGTAAAAGAATACGGGATGAACGCGGTTGCCATTACAGACCACGGAAACATGTTCGGCATTGCCGACTTTTATAAAACCGCCATAGCCGCCGGAATCAAACCGATTTTGGGTTGCGAAGCCTACGTCGCAGCAAAAGATCGTCGAGATAAAACCAGCCGGGCATCTCATCATCTTATTTTACTTGCGCGCACACAGGACGGGTATGACAATCTTAAGTATCTGGTATCCATGGGCTACGCCGAGGGCTTCTACTATCGGCCGAGAATCGACAAAGAGTTGCTCTCCAAATACAGCAAGGGGCTTATTGCATGCTCCGCGTGCCTGGGCGGCGAAGTCGCACGCGCCTTCACCAACGGTAACTACGAGAAAGCCAAGCAAGCCGCCAAGTCATTGGCCGATTGTATGGAACCGGGCATGTTTTTTCTTGAAGTTCAAAACAACGGATACGACGGACAGAAAGAATATAACGACGCGTTACGCAAAATCGGACAAGAGCTCAACATCCCACTTGTGGCAACAAACGATTGTCACTATCTGACCAGCGACGACGCCAGAGCGCATACCGTTCTAATGTGCATCGGCCAGGGGTCAACACTTGAGGAATCGAAAGGAAAGCTTCACTATACCGATGAGTTGTATCTTCGCACGGCGGAAGAAATGTCTGCGGTGATGCAGCACTTTCCCGACGCGATGGAAAACACCGTTAAAATTGCTGAGATGTGCGAAAACGTTGTTCCCACGCGGAACATTGAATTACCGGACTACAAAATTCCAGAGGGAATGAAGCTCGATGAATATCTTCGCAAGACCTCCCACGACATGCTCAATGAACGTTTCGAAGAGTTTAAATTGGTTGGCAAAGACGTCGACACCACCGTCTATCGCAAACGGCTGGATATTGAACTCGACGTTATCTGCGAAATGGGATTTCCCGGGTACTTTCTCATCGTGATGGACTTCATCAACTGGGCCAAGGAGCACGATATTCCGGTCGGCCCCGGCCGCGGTTCAGGTGCCGGGTCGCTGGTTGCGTATGCGCTGAAAATTACCAACCTCGATCCCATTCCGCTGAATCTGCTGTTTGAACGATTCCTGAATCCCGAGCGCGTATCCATGCCCGACTTCGACGTAGACTTCTGCAAGAATAAACGGGAACAGGTCATCCAGTACGTTATCCACAAATATGGCGAAGACAATGTGGGGCAAATCGCCACGTTTCACCAGCTGAAAAGTCGCTCTGTGGTACGAGACGTGGGACGTGTAATGGCACTGCCGTACGGTGATGTGGACAAAATCGCCAAGCTTGTTCCCGAAGGCCCCAAAGTCACACTGGCAAAAGCACTCGAAGAAGAAGAAAAGTTGCGAGACGCGCGCAAAGAAGACCGGCAAATAGATCAGTTGCTGACCTATGCGGAACGTCTAGAGAATCTGAACCGCCACGCAGGTATGCATGCGGCGGGCGTAGTGATCGGAAACAAGCCGCTATGGGCATATGTGCCGGTGTTTACGGCCGGTGATCGCAGCGCCGGGAATCCGCTGGTTAGCCAGTTTGACATGGGCCATGTGGAAACCTGCGGTCTTGTTAAATTCGACTTTCTGGGACTAAAAACACTCACTGTTATCGATACCGCTTTAAAACTCGTAGCCAAACGGCCCGATGTCTCTGAACCGACCAACATCGATGCCATCGACCTCGATGTGCAAGGGGTCTACGACATGATCTCCAGAGGCGACACATGGGGCGTCTTCCAGTTGGAATCTTCGGGGTTCCAGGAGCTGCTAAAGAAACTGAAACCCGACTGTTTTGAAGATATCATCGCAGCAGTGGCACTATATCGACCTGGGCCGCTGGAAGGTGGAATGGTGGATACCTTCGTGGAATGCAAACATGGGCGCCAGGAAATTGTATATCCGCACAACAGTTTGGAAAAAATTCTCAAAGAAACATATGGTGTCATCGTTTATCAGGAACAAGTAATGCAGTCTGCGCAAATTCTCGCAGGGTATTCGCTGGGAGCCGCAGACATTATGCGCCGCGCCATGGGTAAGAAAAAAGTGGAAGAGATGGTCAAACAGCGGAACATCTTTGTTGCCGGTTGTGAAAAAAATGACATCCCCGCCAGTAAGGCCAACGAGATTTTCGACCTGATTGACAAGTTTGCCGGATACGGATTCAATAAAAGTCACTCTGCAGCATATGCGTTGGTGACGTACCAGACCGCGTGGCTGAAATATCACTATCCTGCAGAATTTTTGGCTGCCCTACTCACCTGCGATCGCGAAAATACCGAAAAAATCGCCGAGTATATTCGACTCGGAAAAAAACGAAACATCGGCATTTTACAACCGGACATCAACCATTCTGAAATTGACTTCTCAGTGCTGTACAGAGGCCAAAACGGAGATATGCAAGAAGACATTCTCTTTGGGTTGGGCGCGATAAAAGGGGTTGGCGATGCCGCGCTCAAATCAATTATCGAAACCCGCGAGGATGGCCCTTATGCTGATATTTTCGATTTCGCTATGCGGGTGGATCTGAGCAAAGTGAACAAAGGCGTATTCGAAAGTCTGACCAAAGCGGGCGCATTTGATGTGACCATAAAAGATTCCGGTGTGAACCGAGGTCAGGTCTTCGGTGTGATTGAACGCGCCTTGGAGCGAGGCAAATCCGAACAGAAAGACCGTGAATCCGGGCAAACCAGCCTGTTTGGGGCACTGGCCGCAGCGCCCGGAAATAGCAGCGGCGCAAATGTCGTTGAAGAAGTGAACTACGATGGCGCGTTTCCATGGTCCGAGCGAGAACTGCTTTCGTTCGAAAAGGCATCTGTCGGATTCTTCATGTCCGGACACCCCATGGAACGCTATGAAAAGGAAGCATCTCGGCTCACCGGCAACTCGACCCAAAGCCTTTCAACCAAAAAAGATGGGGAAGAAGTTACGATTGCCGGCATTATGATGGAATATGGAGAGCGAAAAACCAAATCGGGAAAGCGCATTGGACTCGGAGCTATCGAAGATTTGGTTGGTCGTGCGAATGTAATTGTTTTCCCGAAAAACCTGGAACATAATTCTCAGGCGCTTCACAGCAGCGAGCCGCTTCTTATTAAAGGACGCGTTCTGGTGGATGAACGGGGTGAAAGCGAAGAGCGAAAAATTGCTGTTTCAGAAGCGACGTTGCTCCACGAAGTCCGCACCAAACGAACCAAGGAAGTACATTTGCACATTGATAGTGATATTTTTCCCATGACGGAAATGGAAAAATTTAAAACGATACTATCCAGACACATGGGCCGTTGTGACGCATTCTTGGAAATCCGAACAAGTGGAGCGGTTACTACCATGAATCTGCCCGAGGAGTATCGGCTAAGCCCGTCAGACGAACTGTTGTATGATTTAAGCGCTTTTACCGGTGTAAAAGAAATCATGTTCAAGTAACGAGGTTTTGTGTCCGTGCAACGCAGCACCAACAGCGAAACATTCAGTTCGAAGTTAGGATTGCTGCTCGCTGCTCTAGGTATGGCAGTAGGTACAGGGAACATCTGGCGTTTTCCGCGCATCCTCGCCAATAACGGTGGTGGCGCATTTATTATTGCCTGGTTAATTTTCCTTTTCGCCTGGTCCATCCCGTTGATTGTCGCCGAATTTGGATTGGGCAGAGGTTCTCGCAAAGGGTGCGTAGGCGCGGCTGCGTTTTTTGGTGGAAAAAATTTCGCATTCCTGGGTGCATTCATTGCCTTCTGTACATCTGCAATTATGTGCTACTATGCTGTCGTCGCCGGGTGGTGTATCAAGTATTTGTTTGATGCGCTGTTGAATGAGCAACAAATTCTACATGGTAGTGCGGCCCAACAACACTTTATCAGCTTTGCCAATTCTCCTTTGCCAATGTTATTCCAAGCTCTGGCTTTGGGAGCTGCCGCCATAGTTGTTGCCCAAGGTGTTGTTGGGGGCATCGAACGCGCAAACAAATTCATTATTCCCGCTCTTTTTCTTCTACTGATAGGAGCAACCATTCGGTCTCTGACTTTACGTAACGCGTCTGCAGGACTAACATTTATCTTTTCTATCCATCCCGAACAGTTTGCCGATGTGAACCTATGGCTCGAAGCACTGACTCAATCCGCTTGGTCCACTGGTGCGGGCTGGGGATTAATTCTTACGTATGGTGTATACGTAAAAAAATCAGAAAAAATAGTAAGCACATCTATTATTACAGGCATTGGCAACAACATTGCATCAATTATCGCGGCAGTCGCAATTATTCCAGCAGTGTTCGCGTTGGCTCCTCTTAGCATCCCTAGCCAGGAATTGCTGGAAATCGGAGGAGTGGCCGGTCTATTGAAGCAAGGTGGTCCTGCTTCAACAGGGTTGACTTTTGTATGGATGCCGGCGTTGTTTGCGAAAATGCCTGGGGGCAGTATTTTCGCGCCGCTTTTTTTCATTGCACTATTCTTCGCCGCCCTATCGTCGCTTATCGCAATGGTTGAACTGGCCGTGCGAACCCTCATGGACATGGGAATCAACAGAAAAAAAGGAGTAATTGTAATCTCTGTTGCTGTTTTCATTGTGGGAATTCCTTCAGCGACAAATCTTACTTTTTTCCAGAATCAAGATTGGGTATGGGCCTTAGGTTTGATGCTCAGTGGACTTTTTATTTCTATTCTCGTTTCTATATATGGTGCTACCAACTTTAGAAAAACCCATTTCCATCACAGCGAATTTCATTTATGGGGACGATTCTTTGATTTTTGGATTCGATTCGGCATCCCGCTTCTGTTCGTAGTGGTAATCGGCTGGTGGTTCAAACAATCCTTCGAATGGAACTCTGAGCAATTTTTAAATCCGCTGGAACCTTTTTCAGTGGGAACGGTGTTATTACAGTGGGCAATCGTACTAATCTTTTTCGCTTTGCTGAATAAATATCTGGTGAAAAAGAATTTATAGGACGTATAGATATAGGACTTGTACCGAGACGATTCGCGAATCTCCCTTACAAAAAAAGACATCGGGTAGCTAAGGGCGGTTGCCCGCCCTCGGCTCCCACACCACCGTGCGTACGGTTCCGTACACGGCGGTTCATTCGGTTTTC
>JAFGXQ010000126.1 GCA_016936575.1 Deltaproteobacteria bacterium | reverse complement strand
GGGGTGGACGGGACTCGAACCCGCGGCCTTCGGCGTGACAGGCCGACGTTATAACCAACTTAACTACCACCCCAATTTTCAAAGAAAGGTTCACCGCATTTTCAGCGTTGAAACCTTTGTGGGCAGGACAGGGATTGAACCTGCGACATTCGGCTTGTAAGGCCGACGCTCTCCCAGCTGAGCTACCCGCCCTCAAAAGAGTGAAGGGGATTTATCATTGCGTACGGGGGCTGTCAATAAAATTGTATGCAAAAAAAAATGTTTTTTTTTGATGCGTCAACAAAAACTGGAAACTGGTGAGTATTCCATGGAATCACTGGCATAATCCGGTGAAATCGGCTGGAGAATCTGTTCGGCGATATTGTAAAAACGGGAAAAGCCGTTTCTATGATTGACACAAGTCTGTAAACATTGTCTCCTAATAGACACTTTTTTCTTACGCTTTTGGGGTGCTGAATTAGCGTTGTACACTGTCCCAATTTAATGTATGCATACTTCCCCTGAATTTTGGATGCTCTGAATAACAAGGGCATAACAAGTGGATAAAAGAGAACATGGCGCGAATTATTTCCATAGCAAATCAAAAAGGCGGCGTTGGCAAAACCACTACAGCAATCAATCTCGGCGCGTCTTTGGCGGCTGCCGAAAAAACTGTATTGATTATTGACCTCGACCCTCAGGCAAATGCGACTTCGGGGCTCGGGGTAGACCCGGACGACAACGAATACAGCAGCTATGACGTGCTGATTGGCGAATGCGATACAAAAACCGCAGTGGTTACCAGCGAACTCGATTTTCTGGATGTGCTGCCGGCGCATCGGGATTTGGCCGGCGCCGAGGTGGAGTTGGTACAGGCAGAGGACAGAGCCGTTCGTTTGAAACGAGCGCTTGACGGTTTCGAAAATAAATATGATTTCATTATCATTGATTGCCCCCCGTCACTTGGAATGCTCACGTTGAATGCGTTGTGTGCGGCAGATGCGGTGATTGTTCCGTTGCAGTGTGAGTATTACGCGCTGGAGGGATTGACCCGGCTGCTCGAAACCATCGGCATGCTGCGCAATGATTTAAACAGCAATCTGGTGATTGACGGAATCGTACTGACCATGTACGACAAGCGAAACAATTTATCGAGACAGGTAGAAAAAGAGGTTCGCGAAAACTTTGACGGACACGTATTTAAAACGATTATTCCAAGGAACGTGAAATTGTCTGAATCCCCGTCATTCGGAAAGCCCGCAATTCTGTACGATGTGCGCTCTCCCGGGTCTCAGCAGTATTTGAAGTTTGCGCAGGAATATCTGGCAATACAGTGATACATGGCGATAGCAAAGAATAAACCCAAAAGAAGAGCGCTCGGAAAAGGCCTGGATGCCCTCATTCCCGGTGCGTCCACCATGGAGCGGCAATCGGATTCGACGCAACGGGAATATCTGAAGTGCCCCATTCATCGCGTCAAGCCCGACCCCGACCAACCGCGGCGTAATTTTGATAAAGAAGCGCTCGATGAGCTGGTGATTTCTATTCGCGAGCAGGGAATCATTCAGCCGCTGATTGTGCGTCGCGTCGGCGAACATTATGAACTGATTGCCGGTGAGCGGCGTTGGCGTGCGGCGCAGCTGGCGGGGCTGAAAGAAGTGCCGCTGGTGGTGAAAGATGTCTCCGAGCTGCAGGCCTTCGAGATGGCGCTGGTCGAAAATATTCAGCGCGAGGATTTGAACCCCATCGAAGAGGCCGAAGCCATCAATCGACTGCTGCAAGAACACAATTATACACAGGCGCAGCTGTCGGAACGCATCGGGAGAAACCGATCTACGATTTCGAACAGTCTTCGGTTGCTGGGGCTTCCGCTCGAAGTGAAACAGATGGTGCTGAATCGCGATTTGACCGAGGGGCATGCGCGGGCGATTTTACAGGCGGGCAAGGAAAGTGCGATGATTGCACTGGCCAAACTCACGGTGGCCAAACAACTGTCGGTTCGCGCCACTGAAGGGCAGGCACGCTCCATTGCAAATGGGAAAGAGCTGGCCCAAAAAGCGGCCAAACCGGTGAAAGAGAAGAGCCCGCAGGTTCGCAACCTGATTGAACGAATGCAAAAAGCGCTGGGCGCCAAAGTGGATATTCACGATAACGGCGGCAAGGGCAAACTCGAAATCGTGTACACCAGTTACGAGGAGCTCGACAGTATTCTCGATCGCATCTTGCGATAGAAATCGCCGCGTGCCGATGGGGGCAACAATGAAATATAGTATGCTGGTTTGGGTGCTGTTATGTTGCGGGGTGCTGACGGGTGCGTGTTCAAAACAGGTGCACGTGGTGGGCAAGCCGTTTCAACCCACTGAAGAGCGTTTTTTCGATGACGGCATGGACGTGATTGCCGACAGCAGCTCGTTGTCGGGGCAGTTCGGTTTTGAAACCCGTGAAGATTTAGATGCGCGCAGCAATCTGGCCGATGTGGTGGCGTTGGTGACAGTGTCAACGGTTCAGACCAATGAAATGGCGTCTGGGGCGGAGCGCCGCATCGAAGTGACGATTGAGCGGGTGCTGTACGGAGAAGGGTTTTCCGCTGCATCGTACCAGCTCCGCAGCGGTTCGTCGTCGCTGGGGTATACCTTGCTCGAACGTCATGAATCGGCGCTGACCGGGCAGATGCTGCTTTTTCTTAGAACATTTCCCGAAAGCGAGGGAGCGGATCATCATTTTCATTTATCTCCCGCATCTGCCACGGTACTGACTGTGGTTGAAGACTACCTCAAAAAGAGAGTGGAAGCTGAGCAGAAAGCCGACGACGACTAATGGCAAATGCTTTTGGGTAAGACCTTTCGTAGCATCTTATCCAATACATGCAGTTCGTCTTGTTCCAGTGACAAACGTAGTGGCTTGGGCTTTATGCCTGATCATCCATCACAT
>JAFGXQ010000125.1 GCA_016936575.1 Deltaproteobacteria bacterium | reverse complement strand
TATTGTTTGGTTGGCGCCCTCCCGGGTGAAAATCGCCCAGGATTATCTCACCCGAAAAACCGGCTGGTCCCTGTTCAGTGGATTTTTCATTTTCCTGATTATCAACATGATTCCGGTTGTCGGCGGCATCTTCCTGTTGCCGGCCTCTCTGGCCGCGGCCGGCGCCACCTTCCTCTCCCGCTTCGGTAAAAAATCCCGCGCCATGTAGCAAGCCCCCCTTATTTTTTCAGAACAGTGAAAGGAATTGCTTTTTCGCTTCTTTGGCTCTATTGTACGCTCGCAATTACAAGAAAGCTGTGATGTTTCATTTTGTAAAAAAGGAGCGAAAATGAAATTTCTGATCAAATCGATGCGTTTGTTCCGACTGTTCGCGATGTGCTGCCTGACCGCACTTTGTGTTGCATGCGCGGTGGAGTCGCATGACCCCGCTGCGATGTCGGACGGGTCGGTGTGGCTGCCGCTCTATGCCCGCGGCAGTCTGAATTCGGAATTCCGGTTGACGGACGGCGAGTTTGTGGTGAGCGAAGACGGCGTGGAGCTGATTCGCGTGAACACCAATGATTATCTGAGTGAGTCCGCCATTGTGTTGGATTTGCCCGTGGGGACATACGAAGTGCTGCTGGAAGACGGCTGGAAACTGGAGCGTTTAGATGAAGACTGGGTAGCAGTCGAGGCCGAACTTATCTCTGAAAATCCGCTGTCGGTTGACATACTGGACGACCAGACCACCGTTGCGCTGTTTTCTTTTCGCGCGGGGAATGAAATCGTGAATGAAGACGGCTCGCTGGAAATCGGGATTGAAATCATCGAAGAAGCGCCGGCGTGCGACGACGGACTTACGCTGTGCGGCGAAGATTGCGTCGATGTGCTGTGGACCAATACTCATTGTGGCGCATGCGGAAGTGTCTGTGCAAGCGGGGGATGGTGCAGTAACGGCGGGTGTGTATGCGCGGAGGATTTTATCACATGTGACAACACCTGCGTGAACCAACACTGGGACAACCAAAATTGCGGCGAATGCGGAAACATCTGCTCCACCTGGTGCAACAACGGCACCTGTCAGTAATTTATAGAATCAAAAACAGATTGAAGTCGCGGCGGCTATTGAAATTGAATCGTGGCGTTGGTCCAGAGCGGCTCTGCGCGCACGTATGAGCTGTAGTCGTTGGTGTATACTCCGAAGCTGGTAAACGCGGAATCGAAGGTCAGCGGGCTGCTCAATTTGGAAAGAAGCAGAGAACTGCCGGCAAAGAGCGGTTCAGTGGTTCTTCCATGAATGGTGCCGCGGAAGTAATAGGTGTCTGTTGTGCCCAGTATATCGATGAGTTCCTGTGTGGTCGCGGTATGCGCGTTCCCGACAATAACAACGGTGATATAGGCTTCGCCGGAGTCCATGGTCTGAATACACACCGGGTAATTCGACGCGCTTCCGATTTCGGTTCTCAACGCTTCCCACAGGGGATGGTTCCCGGCATTTGCACCCAGGGTGACATTTCCGGACGCGCATGCTTTCTCACCCGCGGCCATCAATATCCAGTCAGATGTAATCTCGATGTTCATGGCAGTCGACAAATCCGCCCCGTCGAGTTCCATGAGGGAGTAGTGCAATCCTATAAGTTCATTGGAGTTGGTGTTTGCGTATAGAGACACCTCGGAGTATTCATCGGCCT
This sequence comes from Deltaproteobacteria bacterium, assembly GCA_016936575.1. Classification (GTDB taxonomy): domain Bacteria; phylum Myxococcota_A; class Polyangia; order JAAYKL01; family JAAYKL01; genus JAFGXQ01. The sequence continues at coordinate 64,174 of JAFGXQ010000125.1, read as the reverse complement.
GGTACACTCCCTGGGTGGGCGGTTCAGAGGTTTCATCCACATCAATGGCAATACCCAGCTGTCCGACGGTGAATACAATATCTTCACCGCTGTTTACAGAAAACTGAAGCGTCACCACCGTGACCTCCCCTTCAACAATGTTGAAATTGTATGGAAAGGAAGTGGTCAGCTGTGCGGTCACCGTGCTTTCGGTGCCGTCCGGCGCGGTGCGGATAAGCGTCCAAGGTGCACCTGAGCCCTCGGGGTTGTTCAGGTAGCCGCGATACCCGCCGGTCGACATTGTAACAATTTTCATTTCTTCCTGACCGTCGACATCAATATACAGATACGTGTTGACCGCGTTGGCGACTACGTAGAAGTCTGTTCCCGCGGGCAGACGGTAAACCGACCCATCGGCGCCGGTGGCCACAAGACCGAGTTGCAGGATGCCGTCCGTGGATTTTGACATTTCATCGCTCGATTCACAAGCGGCAAACATAAATGCCATGAATAAAATAATGGTTCCCAATTTTACATTGCGCATTGTTTTTCCTTTCTTCTGGTGGCGAACCCGCACACCTTACAATTAGAAAGCCGAGTGGATACGGGTACCCCGCAGCACATTGCGTTCACAGATTCAACAATTTATAATTGCGGCTGCTTGTAGCACTATCTGATATTAGAAACAAGAATTTGATTGCGATAATGAAGTGATGAACGGTCTGTTGGCTGGAGACGGGTCGTTGGCTAAACGTATCCCGTGAACAAAAGGTCTGTCCTTGTCTTGTGCACCGAAGGCGGCTCTATCCTTGAAGCGGTTTGTATTGCTCGATGATTTTCAAGGCGGCGTTGATACCGTCGAGGGCGGCGCTCATGATTCCGCCGGCATATCCGGAGCCTTCACCGGCCGGGTACAGTCCGGCCAGAGATACCGATTGCCGCGTGTCTTTATCGCGAACGATGCGCAGCGGACTCGATGCCCGGGCCTCCGGCGCGATGGCTACCGATTCGGGATGGATGAATCCGGGCAGGCGACGATTAAAAATGGGCAGCGCCTGAACAATTGGGTTGTAGATGAAGGGCGGAAACAGGGTTTCCAGCGAAGTGGGGGTCAATCCGAATGCGAAACTGGATTTGGGAAGCACTGTGCTGCGATTTCCTTCCACCATATCCACCAGGCGCTGCGCCGGAGCGGTGTAATCGCCGCCGCCCCGCTCAAAACAGTTCTTTTCGAGGGTGCGTACAAAACGCAGCGCACTTTCTGTATTGACCGCGCCGTATACCTCCGGCGCAAGGGTGACCACAATGCCGCTCGATGAGAACGGCGCATTGCGGGCATGATGCGACATGCCGTTTACGCTCAGTTGATTGGGTTCGTTCACGGTGGCGATGGTGTGCCCGCCCGGACACATGCAGAAAGAAAACACCGGTACATTATCGATGCGTGCGGTCACTTTGTAATCCGCGGCGCCCAGTGCGGGATGCCCGGCTCCTTCACCATACTGAAGGGTATCCAGCCAGTTTTGCGGATGTTCGACCCGCACCCCCACCTGGAACGGCTTGGGCGCCAGGGCCACGCCGGTGCCTTCGAGCATTTCCCAGGTGTCGCGGGCGGAATGACCGATTGCCAGCACTACCTGGGTGGTATCGAAAGAGCGTTTCGAGGTTTCCACGCCGACCACTTTGCCGTTTTGATGCTTCAGTCCGGTAAGTTTGGTTTCCGTAAAGAGATGTCCGCCCATCTCTTCGATTTTTGCGGCCAGATTGGTGACCACGCCTTGCAGCAGATCGGTGCCGATATGGGGTTTCGCATCGGTCAAGATGCGTTCCGGTGCGCCCAGTTCAACCAACGTGTGCAAAATGGTGCCCACAATCGGATGGCTGAGAGAGGTGGTCAGCTTGCCATCTGAATAGGTGCCCGCGCCGCCCAGGCCGAACAGTACATTGGATTCGGGGTTGGGCACACGGGTTCTGGCAAATTCCGCAATGGCGGCCATCCGTTTTTCAATCGCCTGCCCCCGTTCCAGCAGAATGGGCTGATACCCGCTTTTTGCAAGCATATACGCGGCGAACAGACCGGCCGGTCCGGCGCCCACCACCACCGGAGCGTGCGGCAGCGGCATCTTGCCCACCGGCACCTCAAGCTGTTTGAGTTCTTCCGGCGGGGTGATGTCTTTGTGGGAAATATTCTCGGTGGTGACGCAGTCCACGGTGTACACCAGCGACACCGGCTTCTTGCGGGCGTCAATGGAGCGGCGCACCACGGAAAAGGACACCAGCTCGGTTTCTTTGAGCGACAGGTGCTGCAGAATACGCGTTTTCAGCGATGCAATAGAATCGCGGTTGTAACGCAGGCGAATGCCGTGAAGTCGAAAAATCATGGCTGGCTATTTCCAGGATTTGTAGGCGTTGATTAATCCGTTGGTGGAGCTGTCGTGGCTTTCCACGGCGCCGTCCGCTGTCAACTCGGGCAGAATTTTATTGGCAAGCTCTTTGCCGAGCTGAACCCCCCATTGATCAAACGAGAAGATGTTCCAGATGATGCCCTGAGCGAAAATTTTGTGTTCGTAGAGGGCAATGAGCTGCCCCAGGGTTTTGGGCGTCACTTTTTTCACCAGAATGGAGTTGGTGGGTTTGTTGCCTTCAAACACCTTAAACGGAACCAGCGTTTTCACGTCTTCGAGACTTTTACCCGCTGCGGTGAATTCGGCTTCCACCTGTTCTTTGGTTTTGCCGAAGGCCAATGCTTCGGTCTGTGCGAAGAAATTGGCCAGCAATTTGGGATGGTGATCACCGATGGGGTTGTGGCTCACTGCGGGTGCGATAAAGTCACAGGGAATGAGCTTGGTTCCCTGGTGAATAAGTTGGTAAAACGCATGCTGTCCATTGGTGCCGGGCTCTCCCCAAATAATGGGGCCGGTTTCGTAGTTCACCTTGTTGCCGTCGCGATCGATATACTTTCCGTTGGACTCCATGTTGCCCTGCTGGAAGTACGCGGCGAACCGGTGCATATACTGATCGTACGGCAGAATCGCTTCGGACTCGGCGCCGTAAAAGTTGTTGTACCAGATGCCGATGAGGGCCAGCAGCACAGGCAGGTTGTCGCTGAATGCGGTGCCCTTGAAGTGGGTGTCCATTTCGTGCGCGCCTTCGAGAAGCTCGATGTAGTTGTCGAATCCGATGGCCAGCGCGATGGACAGACCGATGGCGCTCCACAGGGAATAGCGACCGCCCACCCAATCCCAGAATTCGAACATGTTGGCGGTATCGATACCGAACTCGGTAACCGCTTCGGCGTTGGTGGAGAGCGCAGCGAAGTGTTTGGCCACGTGGGTTTTGTCTTTCGCGGCATCGAGGAACCAGTCGCGGGCGCTGTGGGCGTTGGTCATGGTTTCCTGGGTGGTGAATGTTTTCGACGCAATCAGGAACAGTGTGGTTTCAGGGCTCACCCGCTTCAGGGTTTCCGCAATATGAGTGCCGTCCACGTTCGATACGAAATGAACTTTAATACCTTTCACACTGTACGCGGCCAATGCTTCGGTCACCATGACCGGGCCCAAATCCGACCCGCCGATACCGATGTTCACCACGTCGGTGATTTTCTTGTCGGTGTAGCCGGTCCATTCACCGGAGTGAATTTTGGCGCAGAAGCCTTTCATCTGGTCGAGTACACGATTGATGTCGGGCATCACATCTTTGCCGTCCACGTTGATGGGGGTATTGCTGCGATTGCGCAACGCCACGTGCAGCACGGCGCGATCTTCGGTCTGATTGATTTTCTGACCGCTGAACATGGCATCGATGGCTGACTGCAAATCGGTTTCTTCGGCCAGTTTCACCAGGGCCGCCAGAATTTCTGCATCGATGAGATTTTTCGAGAAGTCGAGAATGAAACTATCGTCGAACTTGCGGGAGAACGTGTTGTAGCGGTTGCCATCGGCATCAAACAGCTGCTTGATGGTGGTGGATTCATTTTTCTGGTACAGCGTTGCCAGGGTGGCCCAGGCGTTCGTTTTTGAGGGATTGATATTTTTCATAATGCTCCTTAAAAGCGGTTCTACAGCGTCCGAAAAATTCTTCGCGGGACGCGTCGCAATGTTTCACATTCAATCGAGCCGTTTTTACTGCATTTATATTTTTTTCACAATTGAAGCGCGCCCTTTTTAAACGCTTTGTTGAAAGTAGGCAAAAAAGGGGTAACAATCGTTCAGCATCGATAGTGTTCAAAGCCTTTGAAAATCGAAAAAAGTATCTGTGGGTTGAAGAAGAGTCAACTTTGTGGGTCACCATTTTGGCTAATCAGTACGACCATTCCTGACAAGGGTCGCAAGGTGACATCTGCGTTCAGCCCCGCGCGGCACATCAAACGAATGCACCGGCCGACAAGCTGATTTTTACCGGACTCGGCGTCCTGCCTTCGAAAATCCGCAAGTCGTTCTGTTTCGATACCATCTTCGGCGGCAAGAAGATCTGATCCTTCCACCACCTCAGATGCACACGCACCGCACACTCCCACCCTGCAGCCGTGAGGGTAGTAATATCCGGCGTCCTCAAAAGCGGTTAAAATTGTCGGTGCGTCTTCCAGAACATACGTACCGACGTGACCGAATTCGTCAATAACCTTCACTTTTCTTTCCATGCGTGTCATCTCCACAGCAGCAGATGGCCGGCGCCTACTGCGACGGTAATACCCGACGGAGATTGGTCCATCATCCATCGCGTCGCCTCGCTGTGAATACGTCGCTTCATCTGAATCTTCCCTTCTTCAGTCAAAAATAAAATGCCACCACTCACCGAACAGCTGGGGCCCCGCTGCTTGGGCGCCCAGTACAGTTCTTCCGTGCACGACGCCGCATCGTTTCCCACCGCCACCGGCGGTTTCTTAGAGGAAATATCTGCCTTCATGAGACCCTTTTCCTCATGGGAAAGCACCAGCGTTTTGCCGGTATAATCCAACGCCAAATCCGCGTAGAGCGTTCCGGGGAGATTCAGCTGTGCCACCGCCTGTTTTTCATGAATGCGGTACACGCGAATCACTGTTTCATTCTCGCTGTACTCAAGTGTCGCGATTCTTTTACCGTCACCGCTTACCGCCATACGGTCGATGTCACCCCGAAATTGTTTGGGGTCCACTTTCCATTCAATGGTGCCGTCCGCCAGACGCCACAAAACGATTTCTCCGCTTTGCCCCCCCACCGCGATAATATCCCCCGGCGGAACCGCATGGGCCACCATTCCTTTCGACGGAATCGACAGATGGCGACCGCCGGTGCGAGCGTCGAACCGATGGATTTCACCGTTACCCAGCAGCGCCACCACGTATTCTCCATCACTGGAGAATCGCACGTCGCGCGCCCCGCCGGATTGCTCGGGAAACAACACCTGCCACTTTTTTTGCGGTGTACCGGTAATGCGGTACATGGCGATTCCGGGCTTTCGACCGGTGGTGGCAATCGCGACCGAATCCCCCAGCGGATCTACCGCAACCGCCTGGGTGGAAAGGGGGACATCTGCGACATCACACGAGGGGAACCCCTCCTCGGCCTCTTTACAAATCTTCTCCCGTGCCGGTTTCTGCCAATGCATCAACACCTGCGCGGTTTCGGTTGAAAACACCTCGGCGCCCACCGCACGTAACAAAAATACCGGCGCATTCGAAAAATCCTGACCATCTGCCTCCAAAAACCAACGAATGGCGAACCCTTTATCAAGCGCATCGTCGGTCACCCCGTCGCTCTCCGGCACCAGTTTCAAATCCAGCGATTTGACGCGAATATCCACGCCGCCGATTTGGGGCCAGACAATTCGTTCCGGATACACCTGTGCAAACGGCTCTTCTGCACTGAGACTCGAATCCAGGCAATAGCGCGCCTCGTCCCCTTCGCTGATATAAACGAATTGTTTGTGTCCGAACTCCCCTGGGTAAAGCAGCGCCTCAACCACCGCTTCGCTGGGTTCGCCGGTTTCGCTCAGCAGCGGCTCCGCACCGGTCGCGCCTTTTGAATAAACAGCGACGCAAGCCGACCAAAGCAAAATCAACAGTGCGCGCACGGACACGTTCATCCCAGTAACAACCCTTCCAATTCACAAACCGTTTTCAGAACGCGCGCTGCCCCCGCCCGCTGCATCGCATTCACCGCATCATTCGGGTCGTCCGCCGGCGCAATCACCCCCAGCGCCACGATTCCTGCCGCCACCGCGCTGCGTATATCATCGGGTGTATCCCCAATCATCCAGGCATCAGTTTCATTCAGCGCAGCAAGCGCCATGCGAATCGGGGCCGGGCTCGGTTTCAGCGGGCCGTCGTCCATCGTAATCACCGCACCGAACAAATGCTGAATCTCATAACGCTCCAAAAAATCGAGCGCGTCTTTTCGCGGCCTGCCGGTAACAATCCCCATTTTAAAACGCTTTGCCCAAGCGCCCAGCATTTTAATATCAATCAATAGGCTTTCCAGCAATTTCAACCCCGGTGTATCGCCTTCTCCCTGGTACAACGCCTCAAACACCTCGGTCACTTCCTCAATAGAAACGCGGATGCCCTGCTGCGAAAGCAGATCCTGCGTGAGCACCCAATCGTTGTTCGCGTCGCCGTTCGCTTTTGCCCGGGCAATATCTTCCATGGTCACAGTGCCGCCGAAGTGCGCAGCCGTGCGGATAATCGACCCTCGGTAGGAGGGCGTGGTATCAACCAGGGTGTCGTCAATGTCAAAAATCAGCGCTTTGGGAATCTTCATGCGGTTTCCTTTCGGCCATATCATAGCGACATTCATTGAATAGTTAAAAAAAAGAACATATTATTCTCGGGTTGCCAGTACGTTCACCAGTATCATTTAAGATACATTTCCTTGTTTTTGCTTCACGCCAACCACAAACAGATAGTATTTTCCGAATACTGTCACGATAAACCGGTGTTGCTGCAGATACTTTTTCACAAAGTACACATCTTTCACCACAAGGGACAAATCCTGTTCCCGACGATTTTTCGTTCGTCCCCCGTACACTGGCTGACCCTCCACCCATCGGCAGTTGGGAAAACCGATGACCACCGAGCCATCGGGATTCAACAGATGTTGAACACACCACATAAAGACACGCTTGCTGTCTATTCCCGGACTGTGCAACGTACCCAGACTGAACAGGATATCGTATCTTTTAAGATACATTTCATCGATTCGATTTATATCAAACTCAATAAATTCGAACTGTTGCGAGATAAACCGTTCTCTTGCCACATCGAGTGCCGATGCGCAGTGATCCACTCCAGTGCATTGCATTGCGGGGTTCAATTCATGCACCAGCTGCAGTTCGTCACCTCGATTCACCCCCAAGTCAATCAGGGAGTTCCGAGTGCGGACACCGGCCTCCACCAGGGCACGTCGCATATCCGCCGCCACCGACGGGTCTTCCAATTTGCGAATCTGAGCGAATGCGGTCTGAACGCCGTATTTTTCGGAGTCATTTGACTCGCGTACCTGCGATGTCTCACACGTGGGCGTAAACACAACCTGCACCCATGGACCGGAAGGGTGTACCGACTTCAGTCTGCACCGGGTCACCTCGGCCAGGTCCAGCACGTTCTGATATGTTCGATGAATATACCGAACCCCATTCGCCTCCACCATCTTTCCCGGCGTTGCGGAAAAAGACGCGGATGGCGACATTATCTCAAACGAGACGTCCCCATCAGGGAACTGCGCTTTCCGCTGTTCTATCCAGTCAATCAAGCTCAGTATCGGTTCATCCGTAAATCGCTTCATGCCCCGGGTATAGTGGATTTTTACGTCGTGAGACAACATTTTTAGATGTGAACCGTCGAATAATTGCGTATACAATGACGAGGCGGAACCAAAATTTTCGCGGCTGAAAACTCGTTCTTCATCACTAGTTCTGGTACACTGAGAGTCTGAATCATGATTGTAAAAAAGGAACAATCCGAAAAGCTGTTTAACCCCCGTTCTCTCATTAAAGTGGTGGAATTGCCTGAGGGTACACGATCACTCAACGTTATTGCACGCATCGTTTTGTCCCGAGGGGAATGGGCCTACGATCCTTTGTGGCGATATGTCCGCAGCGTAGATTCATCTGTCTATCGCGGACAGGGAGCGGCAGTACGCATCGGTGATTACTTTATGGGCATGCGGGGCCCCAACCGCATCCCGGCGTTTGCCGATTTCAGAAAAGAAATCCTGTATGTGGGAAGAAAACTGGTTATTCCGTTCAACTCGATTCGAGGCGTCATGGCCGGCCACGGAATGCTCCCGTGGCGCAAGGTGCCGGTATTTGTTTTAATGGTGAAAGTTGACGGTTCTGACGCGTATATTCCCATTCATCAATGTCTCGTGGACCTGACGGTCGTTGACCTGGCTGATTTCCTTTCCAGTCACATGCACGCCCCCCTCGGCATTGCATCCAATCCGCTTCAGTTTCTGATTCAGCCGGGCAGCGCGACCATGCTTCACTCCAACGGGCAAACCCCCCTCTACGAAATTCGTGGGATCATCACCTCCCGGGGCCCCGACGGACGTACCCGCATCAAAGTCATGTGCGCGGGGAAAACCATCACCATTATTGATAAATCCGATCCAATGGGGTGGATAGAAAACTGGGGAATCGTCGCTGACGACCTGATCAGCATCGTTGCCAGACGTACCAAATCTAAATACGGCCATGAGGATTTCGTTTGACCCGCCGACCCCCACGCCCCCTATGTCCCCGTGGCCCACGGCGGGAACGCCACCATTGAAAGGAGGGGTCCTGTCCCCATGGTTCCCTTCGGTATTCAACGCACTATTCAACTTCTTTGCAGTGTCGTAGTCGCTGCCTGTGCACCACCGCCCGCGGAACACACTGATGCCGCGCCTATCGCCGAAAAAACAGATAGTCCCGAATACGCGGGGGCGAAGTCCTGTCGACCTTGTCACGAAAAATTCTATCAGCTTTGGGCGACCTCGTTTCATGGAACAGCCATGCAGATCTATTCCGAAGCGTTCGCCCGGCAACACCTTCACTTCAACCACGCCTCCATTCAAGTCGGAGACAGCCGATTTACAGCAACCCCCAGCGGAGTGCTCGAAAAAAGAAAAACCGCAGAAAAACAACGACACCTTATCAAGTACGTTCTGGGTGGAAAATATGTGTACTACTTTTTAACCCCCCTGGAGCGAGGTCGCCTGCAAGTACTCCCCATCGGTTTCGACACCATTGACCGAAAATGGATCGCGATTTCAGACAGCGGCGTGCATACCACCTCGCGCGAAGAGACGCCGATTCATTGGCGAAGTCCGGTTTTTACCTTTAACACCTCGTGCTACGGCTGCCATGTCAGCCAGATTGAAACCAATTATTCCGCGAAAACCGATACCTATCATACCACTTGGAATGAACCCGGCATCAATTGCGAAACCTGTCACGGCCCCTGCGGCGAACATGTTCGGGTTTGCAATGCTGCCGCCCGAGCCGGAGCCGTGCCTGATGACTTCAGGATTGTTCGCGGCGGGCGCGGGTTCAGCAAAGCGCAGAACAATCACGCCTGCCTCAGCTGTCACAGCAAACTGATTCCCCTCAACAGCGCATTTCAGCCCGGCAACGACCTGTTCGATCATTTCGACGTGGTGCTGCTCGAAAGCGACGACTACTACCCCGACGGAAGAGACAAACGAGAAAACTACACGTTCGCCTCGTGGGGAATGAGCGCCTGTGCTGCAACCGGTCAGCTGGACTGCCTGCACTGCCATACGTCGAGCGGCCGTTTCAAGCATCGGGAATCGCCCGACAAATCCTGCGCACCGTGTCATCAGAAAAAATTGGAAAGCATTGCCTCCCACAGTCATCATACGGCAGGCGATTCTGCACCCGGTTGCGTCGACTGTCACATGCCCACAACCACATTCACCCGCATGCACCGCAGTGACCATTCGATGCGACCACCTTCACCAGCGGCCACTGCGGCATTTGATTCTCCCAACGCCTGTACGCAATGCCACACAACCGCCAGCGCCGGCTGGGCGGATGCAATCGTTCGCGGATGGCACGGGGACCGGCGTTCCGATGAAATGCTGGAAGCGGCCACCCACATACAAAACGCTCGAACGCAACAGTGGTCCGAAATAGGCGACACACTCGACTGGATTGGCCGGCACCCCGATGAAGAAATCTTTGTCAGTTCACTGCTGCGACTGCTTGCGCCAAGTGCCTCCCCTGAACTGATACCGGTTGCGCGTCTGCTGCTCCGCTCCAAATCACCGCTCATTCGTGCCTCGGCAATACAATCGCTTCAGGCACAGGTGGAAGGACCGATTATTCCGATTCTCTGCCGCATGCTGGAAGACCCGTCTGCGTTGGTGCGGGTCCGGTCCGCGGAAGCACTGGCCTCGGTGCCCGACAGCAATATTCCCTTCGAGTACCGCAGAACGCTTGCGGACGTCATCCGTACTCATATAGACGCACTATATGCACGTACAGACCATGCAGCAAGTCAATGGGAACTCGGTAATCTTCTTTTGAGTCAGCGTGACTACGCAGAAGCGATACAGGCGTTCTCAGCCGTCCTTCGAATGCACCCCCAAGACATATATGCATGGATTCACCTGGCGTTGTCTCAACACGAAGCGGGTCAATCTGCGTCCGCCGAAAAATCGCTGGAACGGGCCCTCTCGATTTCGCCCGACAATGAAGCAGCGTTACTAAATATGGCCCTGCTGAAAGGGGAGCAAAACAATGTCAACGCCGCGATCGCGTATTTTGAACGTGCGCTCTCCAGCCATCCGGATTCTGATCAAGCGGCGTATAACCTGTGCATTCTTTACGCGCCTCTCAACTGGTCCAAAGCTCGGCAATATTGCGAGACCGCATTGCGCATTCAACCGGACGCCCCGGAGTACGCCTATACATTTGCATTTTACCTGGCCGACCATAATCAACCCCGACGCGCCATGGAAATATTGGAAGAAATCATCCGAAAAGAACCAGACCACATCGGCGTCTATGCGTTGTTGGGTACACTCTACTCAAAACGCAATGACTTGGAAAACGCCGGACGGGTGTTTCAAGCCGCCGCGCAAAACCCCCATTTTTCACCGGAACAACAGCGAAAGTACCGGCAGCAAGCGCAAGCCATGCAGCAATAATTGTATCGTCCATCAATTATACACTGCTATTATTTTTGGTTGCGATTTTTATTTAAACCAATACAATTCCCTTATGCTTGCCATGGTTTTTACGCAGATGCGGGAATGCTGCGCACTGTATCTGTGTCTGTTTTTTCTTTCGACCACCGGATGCAACGTTTCCTCAACCGAAAAAACGCGCGTTTCAGATGCACGCCCGAACATCATTATCTTCGTCACAGATGACCAGGGATATGCAGATGTCGGCGCGTATGAGATTCGCGCTGATATTTATACTCCGAATATTGATGCGCTGGCTCAAAACGGTGTTCGGATGACCAACGGTTATGTTACCGCCCCCCAATGCGTTCCGTCGCGGGCGGCCATCGTCTCCGGCGTCTACCAGCAACGATTCGGTGTCGACGACAATGAATACGGACCGCTCCCATTGTCCGTGACGACTGTCGGTGAACATTTCCAGGAGCTCGGATACAGAACCGGTCAGGTGGGGAAATGGGATCTGGATGTGACCCAGAATTCCTTTGAATGGTATTCACAAATGTTTCCCGATCAGGAAATTTCAAGAGATTCTTATCCGCAAATTCCATTCGAACTCCGCTCCTCATACTACCCGAGTAAACGGGGGTTCGATGAAACTTTTTCCGGATACCTGAACAATTATTGGACAACATTTGATTTGGACGGTCAGTCACAGAATCCCCGCTGGATCGTCGATACGGACTACCGTGTTGATGTGGTGAGCAATGCAGCGGTGACTTTTGTAGAACGAAATCACGCGGTTCCTTTTTTTCTTCTGGTGAATCATTATGCACCGCACCTACCGTTGGAAGCTACTCCTGAAAAACTGGCGCTGTTTTCAGAAGAACTCCCGGAGCGTCGCAGATATGCCCTCGCCGCCATGGCATCTGTGGATGACGGCGTGGGAGAAGTCATTGAAGCCCTGCGCACCTACAATATTTACGATAATACGGTCATCATTTTTCTCAGCGACAACGGTGCCCAAATCGCACTCACCACCCCCGACACTCCGGCAAGCGATACGGATAACCTCTGGGACGGGTCACTGAACGAACCGCTGATTGGCGAAAAAGGGATGCTCACAGACGGGGGTATTCGAATTCCCTACCTCATTCACTGGCCTACGGCATTTCCGGCGGGCGAAATCGTCGACGAACCTGTCAGCAGCTTGGATGCCATCTACACTGCGTTAAAACTTGCCGGTGCCTCCGACGCCGTGCTTGCGCAGCTCGACGGCGTGGACCTCGTTCCCGCCATAGCGGGAAACGGCGCATATTTGAATCAACGTCCGCTCTACTGGCGCTTCTGGCGGCAGTCCGCGGTGCGCGTAGGCGACTGGAAATATATTTCAGCGGGATCGGAAAGAGAATACCTGTTTGACATGACGGCCCCCGAAGTCGCGCGAAACAATCAGCTCGAAACCCAACCGGAAAAAGCGGCCGAATTGAAATTGCTGCTTCAGAACTGGGAAGAAACGCTCCAACGCCCAGCAGACAACAGGGCGATGAACGACGCCGAGCAGGGTTTCTACTCCGTACACGTTGAAGAGAACGAAGCCGAATAGCCCGCGGGGAGTATAGGAACGCACAAAACCCGGTTGCCCCCATGCACATCCCGAAAAATGAATTATGTTTTCCCAATGACGGCAACAGACAACTATATTTTATTTCTCGACCTGGATGGTGTGCTGGTGGATTTTGAAAAAGGGGTAGAGACACTCTTTCACAAGCCCATTGATACCATTCCCCCAAAGCAACTCTGGCCCAGGCTGGCGCGCACCCCTGATTTCTACAATCAGCTGGACTGGATGCCCGACGGGCGAGTCCTCTGGGAGGCATGTAAAAAAAATTCTCCCGTAATTTTAACCGGTTTGCCGATAGGTAAATGGGCGGAACCCCAAAAACGGCACTGGTGCGAGCGGGAGCTGGGACCCGACGTTGAGGTGCTGACCTGCCTGTCCAGAAACAAGGCCAAGGTGGCCCGCGCCCGGGATACAGAAAGAATTCCGGTACTTGTGGATGACCGCGAGAAACTGAAAGCGCCGTTTGAAGAGATGGGGGGCGTATTTATTCATCATCGCAGCGCACAGCAGAGCATCGAAGCGTTGTCGGCCCTCGGCCTTTAAAATTCATATCATAAATTCGATGCGAAAATTTGCTTTTTCAATTACAGTAGGGTCATTTCGTTTTCTCAAATGTGAACGTGGTTTTTACGAAAGGTCGGCAACCCGATGCCTACACTCAGCTGGTGGCCCAAAGAGGGTGGAAAAAAAGTACTGTCGCTGGCAAAACCGATTACAACTATCGGTTCCGCAGTGGAAAATGATATTGTGATTCAATCGATGGAATTGGCGGACCACCATGCCCAACTGGTTTTCGACGGTCGGGATTTCTGTTTGAACGACATCGCCGGACGAGGAGATGTTCGCGTAAACTCTCGCAAAAAGAAAAAGGCTAAACTGATTCACCAAGATCGAATTTCGCTGGGGAATGCGGAGCTGCTCTTCAACCTGATGGACGGCTCGGTGATTCCCGAGGAAAAAGACGCGGCTACCGATTTGGAGGGGCTGAAAAAACTGCAGCAGTTTTCTCAGGCGCTGCTGGACAAAAACTCGGTGGACGAGCTGCTTGAAGTACTGATGGATTCGGTCATTGAGCTGACCGGTGCGGCCAAAGGGTTTCTTATTCTGTTCGAAGACGAAACCCCGATTATTAAAGTGGCGCGCAACCTTCGTCGGGAAAACCTGGGGTCTGCGGTATCGCAACTGTCTGACAGCATCGTCGCGCAGGTAGTGCAGACCCGTGCGGCGATCATCGTTTCAGATGCCCAGAGCCACAACAAATTCGCCAACGCGCAATCTGTTATCAATCTGAAGCTGAATTCCGTGATGTGCGCGCCCCTGCTCAGCCGTGGTCAGATGCTCGGCCTGATTTACGTGGGCAATGACACGGTCCGCGGACTGTTCGAAATGGGCACGCTGGAGCTGCTGAAAGTATTCGCTTCGCAGGCGTCACTGCTGGTTCAGAACGCCGTGCTGCTCGATGAACTGAAACTGAAAAATGTGACGCTGTCCAAAGAGCTGGAGCAACAGCGCTTCGGGCAGATTATCGGCTCTTCCGTCGCGATGGAAAAAGTGTTTAAAAAGGTCGAAAAGGTGGCAGTGGCGGACGTGTCGGTACTCGTCAGCGGAGAAACCGGTACGGGTAAGGAGTTGATTGCGCATGAAATTCATCGTCGTAGCGGTCGCGCCAACGGGCCGTTTATCACCGTAAACTGCGGAGCCATTCCCGAAACCCTGATGGAATCGGAATTCTTCGGCCACGTAAAGGGAGCGTTCACCGGTGCCGACGCCACCAAAGAAGGCAAGTTTCAGGCGGCCAACGACGGCACCATTTTTCTCGACGAAATCGGAGAAATGCCGCTGTCTCTTCAGGTGAAGCTGCTGCGGGTGCTACAGGAACACCAGGTGATGAAAGTGGGGGCCACCAAAACCGAAACCCTGAATATTCGAGTGGTCGCCGCAACCAATCGCGATTTGGAAGCGGAAATCCAGCGGGGCAATTTCAGAGAAGATTTGTACTATCGCCTCAACGTAATTCACATCGACCTGCCGCCTCTGCGGGACCGTGGAGATGACGTGATGCTGCTCTCCAAATACCTGCTGAAAAAATATTGTGAGGAATTCACATCGAAAGTCAAAGGGTTTACTCCCGGCGCCATGGCGGCCATCAAAAAACACCATTGGCCCGGAAACGTTCGAGAACTTGAAAACCGGCTGAAAAAGGCGATCATCCTCTGCGACTCGAACATGCTCGGGCAGGCCGATTTGGATTTGACCGAAGATACGCTTCCGTCCGTGATGCCGCTGGCCGAAGCGCGGGAGGAGTTTCAACGCAAATATGTGCTTGAAATTCTAGACCGAAACAACGGCAATCGAACTAAAACTGCCGAAGAGCTCGATGTGGACCCCCGAACCATTTACCGTTATCTGGAGAAGGCGTAATTTGTCTGTATTTAGATTTCTTGTGTTTATGTTGCTTCTGGAAATCCCCGCATGCGTGGTTTCCGATGAAATCGAATTCACCGACAAATTGAACATGCCGCCGCGTTTGGAATCCGTTTCGCCACCCGTAGACACGGTGAACACGGCCATGATCAATTCCTCCAAAACATTCACTATCGTATTATGGGATCCTGACGAGGAAGACGCTACGCTCTATGGGGGTGCATACGACGGTTATGTAAAAGTCATCGAGCAGCTCAATTCTTCCCAGACCCGAACGTTATCGTTTCGATGCGAACGAATCGATTATTCAGACCCGGACCTGTCGCGATATGAAGGCGGCGTCATGGTCACCCTCACCTGCACCGCGCGATTTGAGCTGAACGCATCAGATATGACCAGCGTTATCGTTCAGGCAGAAATTTCAGATCGCGGGTTTCTCGACCAGGACGAACTCGAATTGCCCGACGGAGCCAATCCATTTCGAGTGAACTGGACCTTCGAAATGTTCCCTGAAGATATTGCCGCCACCGATGAAGAGGTTGGAAAATGATTTTCCGAAACGGCGCATTCCTCAGAATCGCAGGAACCGCCGCCGTTTTGGCGCTCTGTTGCATATGGTGTTGCATATGGCTGTTCGGCTGCGACAGTCTCAGCGCACCTGCACCGGATGAAACATATGACGGCCCGGTGAACAAGTGTATTACCAACAGCAATTGCCCCGAAGGTACCTGCAATAAATCCCTATCGATTTGCACCGTGGAAAAAATAGGAAACGACATACTTTTTGCCAAAGTGATCCTGGATTCAGTCGCGCTGCCGGCGCAAATCTTTTCCGTGCCGCTGGAGAGTACTTCCGCATTACAGCTCCATGCGCAGGCGCCAGTTCCGGTTACCGATATTTCTACCATGGTTGACGCGGACGTCCTGTTTGCTGAAATCTCCAACACGCTACCCAATAAAGATCCGGACGTGTTTGTTTATAAAACCGTTTATGCCGACAACGAGTTCACATTGCTGCCCGGCGAATATAACGTCAGCCTGTACCCTGTCGGAACGGCGTCATTTGAACACCCCGTTTACCACATGGGGCAGGTTGAGATTCAAGCGGACGGGACGGTTTTACAGAGCAATATCCCAATTCTGATTTCGTTTCCTTATACAAACAGTGACGGATACGACCGCGTTTCCGGACAAGTTCTCTACGAGAACACGAGCGGCGACAATTCAGAAATTGATAACCTGTACATCCAGGCATTTGCCCCGGATACCGGGCAAATTCTTTCCAGAGGCCGTGAACTGACATGTATTCCTGGTCCTGTCGGCACCGGTACCACAGTATGCAGTTCCTATTTGATTCCGATTATTCCCGGGACCACCGACATCGGGCTTAGGCTCTACAAACCCAATGAGCCGTTTTATCCGGTTTACATAAAATATGTCGAACCGACGAATGTCACTGATCAGAGTTTTGAAATACCCAGATTGGATACGCCGGTTTTGGTTCAGGGGGAGATTGTCAGCAATTCATTCACGTCGGGCGCGTCTCCTGTTCCAAGATGCCGCTTGCTGTTTGAACGACTGAACGACGACAACCGAGCGTTATCTTATTGGGTGAACACCAATGACCGCGGCGTTGTGGAACGAATACCGGGCGCGGACGGCGTCTATCTATATCCGGGAGAATATCGTATCACCGCATATCCGATACAGGACGGTTCAAGCGGCGGAGAACGATACTCGGTAACCGAAATGGAATCCATCCTCCGGGTTTCCAATACCGCGGAAGATATCGATGAAGAATCCGATGTTCAGGTCAATCAGTTTTCCCTGGTGCTGGATGAACGACTTGAAATTACAGGGGACTTGATATTTATTGATGAACTTGTACCCAACGCAACGATTATGGCATCCAATATTGAAACCCAGCATCCTTACATTTTAAGTCAGAAGACTGTTTCTAACGCCGACGGCCTATTCAATTTTTGGCTCGACAAAGCGATTTACTACGTTATCGTCCAGGCGCCGGAAGAAAGCCGATATGCCGTGGGAACCGGAATCTGGAATGTGAGACAATCCAAAACACTTTCGTTTACCGGTAGGGTACAGACCCCATTTTTAATCGCTGGAACGCTGGATGTCGATGGAATTGAACAGGATTCGCAAAGTATCGATCTCGGGAGCGTTTCCATCGAATGGTACAAACAATTCGGGCAGAATGCATATCTGGTGGCGCGCTCCGCGGTGGAATCCGACGGTTCCTTTAACGCATTGCTTCCGCCGAACTGATAGCGAAATGAAATGAAGGCGGCTCGACGCTTGCTTTATTTCATATAATATTGTTTTTTACAAAAATGATTTTGTTATCACAAATACTCCAAACCACACTGCCGGTTTTATATGGAATTGCGGCATTGTTTTACCTGATTTATTTTTTTACTAAGCGCATCGGTGTCTCCCGGGGCGCAACTTCATTTCTCTCTGGCGGAACGGTACTGCATGCGACCTACACGATTGCGCTGGGCGTACTGCTCGGACGTCATCCGATGGCCACCATTTTCGAATTCCTCTCGTTTGTGGCGATGACCATGGCCATCATCTACCTGTTCCTCGAAACCTATTATAAAAACAAGTTCATCGGCGCATTTGTGGTGCCGGCGGTGTTTGTGCTGCAATTCATCGCATCCATCGGCGTTGATGTGTCCTCCACATTGGTCCCGATGTTGAGAGAGGTGAAATTCGCACTTCACGCCTCGATGTTTGCATCTGCCTACGCGGCCTACTTTCTGGGGGTGCTGTTTGCGGTGATGCTGCTCATGTTTGAACGTTCCCTGAAGCAAAAAAATTACGGCATCATTTTTGAGCAGCTTCCCTCGTTGTCCATCCTGGTAAAAATGACCATCAGCACCACCGTTATCGGTTTTATATTCATGACGGTGGGGCTCGGCATTGGCGCACACACCGCTGCCAGCGCAGTGCAAGGGTTTCACATGGACCCTAAAATCGGTTTCACGGTATTGGTCTGGCTGGTATACGCATTTGTCATTTTCGCGCACTTCTTTCTTCGGTGGTCCGATCGACGAACCGCAATTCTCAATCTGCTCGGATTCGTTCTGCTGGCACTTTCCACAGTGATCAGTCACGCATCGATTTCCAGTTGGCATCAGTTCGTTAGGTAGTTATGACGAAATTAACCAAAATTCCGTTCGTTATCGGCAGCAGCTTTCACACCGCTCCGCTTGAAATGCTCGAAAAGCTGTCCATCGGAAAAGACGAACTGCAATCGGTCATTAAAGAAATGGCCGGGTGGGTGCAGACGGAAGACCTGGTGGTGTTATCCACCTGTAACCGCACTGAAATCATCGGCTCCACCGAGGACATTGAGAGTACTCGTCAGAAAATCGTCACGTACCTGAACACGGTCTGCGGAGATATCGAGCTGCTTCCCGAGCATCTGTACTGCCACTCTGAAAACGATGCGGTAGCGCATCTGTTTCAGGTCGCCAGCGGCATGGACTCCATGATCATGGGTGAAACCGAAATTATCGGGCAGTTACAGCAGGCTTTTGCCGTGTCTCAATGCGAAGGGCTGGTCAGCAATTATTTTGTACAGTTGTTTGACGCGGTATTTCGCACGGGTAAACGGGTTCGCACCGAAACCGATATCGACAAGGGAACCACGTCAGTGGCCAAAGCCGCGGTTCACATGTCGAAACGCATTGTGGGAGACCTGGCGCAGAAACATGTTCTAATGATCGGCGCCGGAGAAACCGGCCGATTGGCCTGCACGTATCTGGCTGAAGAACAGGCGGTTATTTTTGTTGCTAACCGTACTGATGAAAAAGCGCGGCAACTGGCGTCAGAGGTGAATGCTGCCCCCGTGCCGTTTGAAGATATAGCCTCGATTCTGACCAAAGTCGATGTGGTGTATCTTGCCACCGGCGCTAAAACCCCGCTCATTACCAAGGCAATGATCGCCGACGCACAAAAAAAGCGAAAGGGCGAACTGTTGCTGGTGGTTGATATTTCACTGCCGCACAATGTGGACCCCTCCATCACTGACGTCGGGAACGTGTTCTTATTTGACATGAATGACCTCAAGGAGATGGTCGCGACGTCCATCTCAAAACGAACCGCAGAAAAAAAACATGCACAGTGTATTGTGCGGGAAGAAACCGAGGCATTCTTTGACAGACAGCGTACCCTCGAAGTGGGGCCGCTGATTCAGGCGTTGCGATCGTCGTTTCATGAAGTGAGCCAACAGGAACTGGAACGATTTGAAAACAAGTTCCGTACGGAAGACAAAGCACTTCTTGAGCAGTTCGCCCAAAGTATCGTCAACAAGCTGTTGCACTGGCCCACCATGGGGGTGAGGGAACTGGCACACGAACAGGATGCTCCGTTCGACAAAGCGCAATGGTTTGAAAAACTATTTGGACTCGACAAAACGGTCGAGGAACGAAAGAGTAAAAAGTGACAAAGATTCGACTGGGAACAAGAAAAAGCCGCCTGGCCATGTGGCAGACTGAACACGTGGCGGCAAAGCTGAAAAAACTGGACCAAACCATTGAGGTGGAAATCGTCCCCATCGTGACACTGGGAGATCGGGTAACCGACAAACCCCTGGCGGAACTGGGCGGCACGGCGGTATTCACTAAAGAGATTGAAGCCGCACTGCTGCAGAACGACTGCGACATTGCGGTGCACAGTCTGAAGGATCTGGCCACCGTGATGCCCGACGGACTCATCATCGGTGCGTATCTTCCCCGGGAAGATCCCCGCGATGTGTTCGTATCAAAGGATGGCACCTCCCTGCAGGAGCTTCCCGCGGGGAAAGTTATCGGCACTTCGAGCCTGCGCCGCGTGTCCATGGTCAAACATTTACGTCCGGACCTTACCGTGGTGCCGCTGCGCGGGAATGTGCCCACCCGTCTGGGAGCAGTGGGCAAAGAAGCAAAAGACGCCAAGCCATATTCCGGAGAAGCGCTGGATGGCACTGTCATGGCGGCGGCCGGCGTGAAACGGCTGGGCTATGGCAAACTGGTGACCGACTTTCTTCCCCCCGATGTCTTCCTGCCCGCACCGGGTCAGGGCGTTATCGCGCTTCAGATTCGCGCACAGGATGATTCGGCCATTGCCATCGCCGCGCAACTCAACTGCGCGCGCACAAAACTGGCGGCCGTGGCGGAACGCACGTTTCTGAATGTGATGGAGGGCGGATGCCGCCTGCCCATCGGAGCGTTCTCCACGTTCACCGACACAACCGTGGACCTCTCCGGTATCATTTTATCACCGGACGGCCGAAAAACGGTGAAGGGTCATGTGGAAGGCACCGACCCTGTGACGGTGGGTACCCAACTCGCTCAGGATTTGCTTGCACGCGGCGGAAAAGAAATACTCGATGCGGTGCGCGACTCACTGCCGGGAAGCGACAAATGAAACCCAACGGCCCACGCATTCTAATAGGTCGTGCCGGGACACAGGCGGCCGAACTCCAGCAGGCGCTCGAATCCCGGGGCGCGCGGGTGGAATGCGTACCGCTGATTGACATCGTGCAGCGACCCGACCTTGAACAGATGAAATGGCCCGACCGGGTCGATATTGTTGTGCTCACCAGTCGGAATACCGTTCCCGCGTATGTAACGATTGCCGCGAAATTGTCGCCGCATTTTCTGGCGACGGTGGGTGCCAAAACGGCCGAGGCATTGCAGACGGCCGGATTTAAACCGAACATGATCGGTTCAGGTAAAGGCGCTGCCGCGCTGCTCGATGAATTGTCTGCGAGAATTTCAATTCAGGGCAAAAGCATTCTGTACCCGGGGTCAAATCTGATAGGTAGCGATTTCTCGCGCCAAGCAGCGTCCCAAGGCGCAACCGTTCACGCGGTTCCCGTGTACGAAACCATCATTCCAAAACAATTAACAGCGGCGAGACTCGCAAATCACGATATCGCCATTTTTTTCAGCAGCAGCGGCGCGGAGCATTTTTTTTCGCTGCTGCCCCCAAGTCAGGTTCCCCGCATGGCGTCCATCGCTATCGGCGCGGCAACCGCAAGCACATTGCAGCGATTGAATGCTCCGCGCATTGTGGTATCCGCTCGTCCCGACACACAGGGGCTGCTGGACGCTGTCAACCAATGTAAACAACAACAACCGACGGAGTGTTCTGATGACCTTTCCCATTATACGGCTTAGAAGAAACCGCCGCACCGAACAGATACGCAGCCTGGTGCGCGAAACCACACTGCAACTGGAAAAACTGGTATATCCCCTGTTTGTGATTGGGGGAACACAGGTGAAAAACCCGATCGCTTCAATGCCGGGCTGCTACCAGTTATCTATTGATTTGCTGCTCGAAGAAGTAAAGGAACTACAATCATTAAATATCAGCAGCGTCATTTTGTTCGGCATCCCCGATTCAAAAGATGAGGTTGGATCGAGCGGATACGCCGAGGACGGCATAGTTCCCACCGCCATCTCGGCACTGAAAAAAGAGTTTCCGAACTTGTGCATCTGGGCCGATGTCTGTCTATGCGAATACACCAGCCATGGGCATTGCGGCGTGGTGGAACACCAGACAGTGAACAACGACAAAACCCTCCCGCTGCTGGCTGAAGCGGCGCGCGTATATACGGCTGCCGGCGCAGATATCATCGCGCCGTCAGATATGATGGACGGCCGGGTGGATGCCATTCGCGCCGCGCTGGATGCAGCCGGTTACGAAGACACCCCCATCTGTGCCTACAGCGCCAAGTACGCGTCGGCCTACTACGGCCCGTTTCGCGATGCCGCAGGCAGTGCTCCCGGATTCGGCGACCGGCGCAGTTATCAGATGGACCCGGCCAACAGCGACGAAGCTTTGCGCGAAGTGGCCCTTGATTTGGACGAAGGCGCAGACATGGTTATGGTGAAACCGGCACTCGCGTATCTCGACATCATTCGTAGAGTGAAGGACGAGTTCATGGTTCCGGTGGTCGCATATAATGTTTCGGGGGAATACTCCATGATCAAAGCCGCCGGTCAGTTGGGATGGATTGACGAGGAGCGTGTGATGATGGAAACACTGCTCTCCATTCGCCGCGCCGGCGCCGATATTATTATCACCTATTTCGCCAAAGATGTGGCGAAACTGCTGAACAACCGTAAATAGACCGACAGGTACCCTGAACAGAAGGAAACAGATATGACAAATTGGAATCCGGGAAATAATAGCAAGGCACTTTTTGAAGCCGCGAGCCGCATCATTCCCGGCGGCGTGAACTCTCCGGTGCGTGCGTTTAAAACAGTGGGATTGACACCGTTTCTGGTGGAGCGGGCAGACGGCGCTTTTGTATATGATGTGGATGGCAACGAATATGTTGATTTCATGGCATCGTGGGGTCCTTTGATATTGGGGCACAACAACGAAGGCATTCGCAACGCATTGGTTACCGCTGCCCAAAAAGGAATCTCTTTCGGCGCATCTCATGAGGCGGAACTCACCCTGGCCAAACTGATCACCTCAGCGATGAAAAATATCGAAATGGTGCGTCTGGTGAACTCCGGCACCGAAGCGACCATGAGCGCCGTACGCCTTGCCCGCGGATATACCAAGCGGGACAAGATCGTTAAATTTGAAGGCTGTTATCACGGCCATGCAGACGCGTTTCTTATTAACGCCGGATCCGGTGCGGCCACATTGGGCGTACCCAGCTCGCCGGGCGTTCCCGCAGGGGCCGCGAAAGATACATTGACAGCTGTGTACAACGATGTGGATTCGGTTCAAAAATTATTTGAGGTCAATAAAAACGAAATCGCAGCGGTGATACTGGAACCGGTAGCCGGAAACATGGGCTGCATTCCGCCCAAACCCGGGTTCCTTGAAGCGGTTCGCAATCTGTGCACGCTCGAAGGGACGCTACTGATATTTGATGAAGTGATCACCGGTTTCAGAGTGGCCAAAGGCGGCGCCCAGGAACGCTATGGTGTGGATGCGGATTTGACCACCCTGGGAAAAATCATCGGCGGTGGTATGCCGGTGGGCGCATTCGGCGGCAAGAAAGAAATCATGGAACAGATGGCCCCGGTCGGTCCGGTATATCAGGCCGGTACACTCGCCGGAAACCCGCTCGCCACCGCCTGCGGTATTGCCGTGCTGGAGCAACTCCTTGCACCGGGCGTGTATAACGTGCTCGAAGAAAAGGGTGCGCAGATGGCCGATATTATCGAAAACGCCGCAGCCGGCGCTGGACAGCAAATTACCCTGAACCGCGTGGGCAGTATGATGAGCTTTTTTTTCAACCCAGGGCCGGTAACCAATTTCACTGAGGTATGCGCCTCCGATATTGCCATTTTTAATCGACTGTTCGGTGCGCTTTTGGCTCAGGGCATGTCTGTGGCGCCCTCCGGCTATGAAGCGTTGTTCGTGAGTTTGTCACATTCAGATGAAGTGATGGCGCGAGTGGAAAAGGGATTTGCCGCTGCGTTTGAGACGTTGAAAGGGTAACGATGACCAATATGAAAAATGATTTATTTATTCGCGCCTGTCTGCAACAGGACGTGGAGCGAACCCCGGTGTGGATGATGCGTCAGGCGGGTCGCTATATGGCGGAATACCGCGAAGTCCGAAAAAAGCATGACTTCTGGACCGTATGTCGCACACCCGACCTGGCGACAGAAGTGACCATGCAACCCATCGATAAACTGGCGCCGGATGCGGCCATTCTGTTTTCAGACATCCTCGTGGTGTTGCCCCCCCTCGGGCTGGACGTGAAATTCTCTCCGGGGCCGAGTCTTGAATCGCCGGTTCGCACCGTTTTGCAGGTGAATGAACTGAAGCGATTCGATGTTCAACAAGAACTGCCGTATGTATTCGATGCCCTACGGCAAATAAAACAGTCGCTGAACGGCTGTGCATCACTCATTGGTTTCGGCGGCGCTCCGCTTACGTTGGCAGCGTACATGGTGGAAGGTGGAAAGAGTAAAAACTTCGAAAACCTGAAAACCTTGTTTTATCAGGAAGAAAAAGCCGCGCACCAGATGCTCGATTTGTTGGTCGATATTCAGGCGGATTTTCTCAGTGCGCAGATCGATGCCGGCGCCGAGGCGGTTCAGATTTTCGACACCTGGGGCGGGAGCATGCCCAGAGAAATCATCGAAACGTTTGTGATTCCCAAGATTCAGGTTCTTATCGAAAAGGTAAAACGGCCGGGCGTACCCGTGATTTATTTCATGAAGGATGCGGCCCATGCCTTGGATCTTCTCGCGCAGACCGGCGCCGATGTTCTTTCCATTGATGACAAAATCAGTCTTTCCACCGCAGCTGCCGGAATCGGCCCCGGCCCCGCACTTCAGGGAAACCTGGACTCCGCCGTTCTATTCTGCAACAAGGACATCATTACCCGGGAAGTGCAGAAGGTGCTCGACGCGGTTCCCAAGGGTAGGGGGCATATATTCAACCTGGGTCACGGTATTTTGCCGAATACACCGGTGGAGAATGCCAAACACATGCTCGACGAAGTGAAGCGTCTGAGCGCCCGATAGAAAGTCAGGTACGGTTATGACTCACCCCTCCTCGTCAACCGATTTTATCACCCCGGAATTGCTGGCCCGATACGACAAACCCGGGCCCAGATACACGTCGTACCCGACCGCGCTGGAATTTACCGAAGACGTGACACACCGGGTGTACGAACAGCGATTGGATGCATTGCAGCACAACAATGATCCGGTCAGTGTATATGTTCATATACCATTCTGTAAGAGCAGGTGTCATTTTTGCGGCTGTCACACTGCATTGTGCCGGGAGCCCTACGAAATGGATGAGTATGTGACCCATGTCTGCGGTGAAGTGTCGTTGCTTGCCGGGCGGCTGGCTTCAAAACGATCACTTGCGGCAATTCATTTCGGCGGTGGAACGCCGGCATATCTCGGCATTGAGCGGTTGAAAAAAATGTTCCAATATATCACCGATCATTTCTCTCTTCTGGAAACCGCTGAAGTATCGATTGAAGTCAACCCCGGAGTCACTCCGCCCGACCAGATTCGGCAGTTGCGTGACATCGGGTTCAACCGAATCAGTCTGGGGGTGCAGGATTTCAACGACCACGTACTAAAAGAAATCGGCCGCAATCAGACCCGCGAAGATACCGTTCAGGCGATTGACGCCGCCAGAGACGCCCGATTCTCGTCGGTGAATCTCGACCTCATTTACGGTCTGCCGTACCAAACGGTCGATACATTTTCGAAAACCCTCAGCGATGTGCTCGCTATTCGTCCGGACCGCGTCGCATTGTATTCCTTCGCATTCATTCCCTGGA
This sequence comes from Deltaproteobacteria bacterium, assembly GCA_016936575.1. Lineage (GTDB taxonomy): Bacteria > Myxococcota_A > Polyangia > JAAYKL01 > JAAYKL01 > JAFGXQ01. The sequence goes on along the minus strand of JAFGXQ010000125.1, from coordinate 38,748 downwards.
TTCGTGAAAATCAAGGAAAACTCAACCCGGATGCATTGCCCGGCCGCGATGACAAGTTTGCTTTTTTTGCGATGGCGCTGCGTCGATTCCAGGAAAACGATTATCTGCAAATCGGCATGGATCACTTCGCGCTTCGCACCGATGAGATGGGGCAGGCCGCTTCGAACGGCACGCTTTTTCGAAATTTCATGGGGTATACGGTGACTCGGAGTAAAAACAGCATAGGGCTCGGCGTTTCATCCATCGGATATGTGGACGGTTCGTATTTTCAGAATGAAAAAGAGAACGCTGTCTATTATGGTCGCGTTTCCAAGGGTGAGTTACCGGTTCAAAAAGGCTTGATTCTATCGAATGATGACCTCATTCGCGCTGCGGTAATTACCGAAATCATGTGCAATTTCAGATTGGATATTGCCGCATTTGAAGCACGCTGGCAGGTGTCGTTTTCGTCGTATTTCAAAAAAGAGCTCGCCGAACTTGACGCACAGCGAAGCGATGAATTTCCGTTCACCACGCTCGACTCTCATTTGCGTCTGACCGACGCGGGCAAGCTGTTTGTACGCAATGTATGCATGGTGTTTGACACGTACCTGAAAACCAAAAGCGCAGATCGACCGCTCTTTTCGAGAACGGTGTAAAAGAAGGGATCCGTATGAAAAAAGTGGCGATAGTCGGTGGCGGCGTTTCCGGATTGGCGATTGCCTACTGGTTGAACGACCTGGGGCTGACTTCGGATGACCTCGTTGTATTGGAGTCTTCGGCAACTGCGGGGGGGAATCTGCAGACTGAAAAAGTGGACGGTTTCACCATCGAAAAAGGGCCGAACGGCTTTTTGGACAACTCTCCCGCCACATTTACATTGGTGGAGAAACTGGGTATCGACGACCAACTGCTGCAGAGCAACGAGAATGCCGCCCGCCGTTTTATCTATCGCGCCGGCAAACTTCGGGAAATACAGACACATCCGGTTAAATTCATCGGTAGTGGCGTACTCCCTTTAAGCGGTGCTGCTCGCGTAGCGCTCGAGCCATTCCAAAAAAAAGGCGGCAGCGAGACAGAGTCGGTTTTTGATTTTGCCGCCCGGCGTATCGGCAAGGACGCCGCGGAACTGTTGGTTGCTGCAATGGTGCAAGGCGTGTTCGCCGGCGATGCCCGCAAACTCGAACTGAAGAGTGCCTTCCCCAAAATGTACGCCATGGAGCAACAGTACGGCTCTCTTTTCAAAGCCATGATTGGAAAAGCCCGTGCCAACAAACGGGCCGGAAAACCCAGCGGCGGACCGGCAGGTCCCGGCGGACGCCTTACGTCATTTGTAGACGGCATGCAGACCCTTCCCACCGCTTTGGCGGAAGCACTAGGTGCGATGGTTCAACCGCTTCGCGACGTGGTGCGCATTCAGCAGCGGGAACATTTCATTCTTTCCTGTAGTGACGGAACTGATATTGAAGCGCAGTCGGTTGTGCTGGCCAACCCAGCCTGGAGCGCGACCCGAATGATCGCTTCTTTTGACACGACGCTGGCCGCCGAACTCAAGCAAATTTATTATCCTGCCATTACTGTGGTTGCCACCGGGTATCGAATCGCGGAGTTGGATTCTGTCCCCCAAGGGTTCGGGTTTCTGGTACCGCGTAATCAGAACGTGCGCGCGCTCGGCTGTTTATGGAGTTCATCGGTGTGGAACCATCGCGCGCCCGACGATTCGATTCTGCTGCGCACCATGGTGGGCGGTTCTGTCGATGAAGCCGCATCGACACTCAGCGATGACGAAATCGTCCATGTGGCACGCACTGATCTCGAATCGACCATGGGCATCACGGCGATTCCGTCGCTGGTAAAAGTGTACCGTCACCCACGCGCCATCGCGCAGTATGAGTGCGGGCACACCGCGCGAATGAAACGAGTCGAAAAACAATTCCTCCACCACCCCGGTCTGTTCCTCAGCGGCAGCTCCTACGGCGGCATCAGCGTCAATCATTGCATCGAAGAGGCGCCCCAAGTAGCCAAGGCGGTAGCTGCTTATCTAAAAATTTAGTTTTCGCGGTCAGGATTTTTAGTATTATCATCCTGCCATTTCATCTGCACGACTCTCGTTTACCGTTCTGCCGGTTTGTCGCTTTTCAGCTGTTCATACAATGAAACGGTTTCATCTCCCTGGGCGCGGATAATGGGCTGAAAGAAGAATGTCTTGTTCGGAACTTGAACCTGCAGGTTGTCTTCAATTTTAAAGGTGGTGTACAAAAAATTGATATCCACAACCATGCCTTTCACCTTGGCGGTGGGCAGCTCCACCGTATCACCGATGCGGTAGGGGCGATAAATCAGCACCAGCAGCGTGCTGAAAATATTGGATAGAATACTCCATTCGGCAACAAACCCCACTGCCACCGCCGCCGCAATCGCAAGTAGCGCCGCCCACACGTTTTGCAGTACGCCGATGGTCTGCAGAATGAGAAGCAGGGTGACAAAGAAAAAAATCCAGCGGGTCAGCACTTTCAGTGTGGAAACCACCGGCGCGGCCAGTTTGTCTTTGGTCTCAAGAATATTCAGTGCGCGTTTGGCCAGCCGATACAGAATAAACGAAACCACCGCGACGATAATCACAGAAAAAACCATCGCACCGCTGTTTTCAATCGATGTCAAAATTTTGTTCCACATTTGGTTCTCCTTCACTACGTTGAAAAGTCGTGGTTTCTCTTTATGCGTTTTTTCACAAAACGAAAAGGAAACACCCCAAAGGAGAACGCTTTTTCAAATCAGATGATTCCCACAGGCCCGCCGGCCGCGAGACCGGTCGATGCAGGAGCGGTTATGCTTTAAACGGGCTGTCGCTGTTCAGTTGCTCATACAATGAAATGCTTTGTTTTCCTGGTGTACGAATCACCGGTTTCATGAAAAAGGTGTTGTTTGGAACCTGAACAAATGCGTCTTCCGGTGTTTTCATTGTAGTGTACATGAAGTTGATGTCTATCACATGACCTTTTACCGAGTCCGCCGGAATGTCCACGATGTCTCCAATGCGAAAAGGCCGGTATATCAGCACCAGCAGCGTACTGAATACATTTGATAAAATGCTCCACCCGGCCACAAATCCAATGGCGATCGTCGCTCCAACCGCCAGCAGTGCCGCCCAAACATTCTGCAACACGCCGATTTGCTGCAACACCAGAAGCAACGCAACGATTAAGAAAGTCCACCGCAACAACACTATCAAAGTAGATACGACCGGGGTTGCCAGTTTGCCTCTTTTCAACATCATGTACAGACCGCGTTTTGATAATTGATACAGAACAATCGCCACAACAATCACTGCGGTTACCGCAATCACGGTTTCACTGCTTTCCTTCAGCATCGCTAAAATTCTATCCAGCATAGGTACCTCCAATCGAATTGTTCTTAACACTCTGTTGTTGTAGGCACGCTTTTCGAAATGTGAAGGGGAGAAGTTCTATTCCGGTACGGTGTATGCGTCGCAGGGGCAGGCCACGGAGGCGGAAGCGGCGCCGGATTTGATGGCTTCGCAGGCGTCTCCCACCAGCTCAATCTGAGTAAGACTGTTGGCGCGCCAGCCGTTTTCATCGTTGTAGGTCAGTTGCGTGGGCACACCGTCGCTCACATAGCTCACCGCGCAGGAGCCCTCTTTGCCTTCAACGATTTCGCCGCTTAAATCCATCACACAGCTGCGTACTCCGTTGATAATGGTGTCGAACGCATCCACCAGCCCCTGCGAATCATTGGCCAGCCACCACTGAACATCGTCGCCGTCTTCCGCAACGCCCTGACCGGCATTGGCCATCCGCTGCATATGCTCAGGGGTGGTATCATCCCCCACGCTGATGACAAAGGTATAGATTCCGTGATCCTCATATGCCGCACGCACCGCCGCTTCGGCCAGAGCCTGGGTTTGGGCGTTATGGGCATCCGGGTCTTCACATGTGTCGGGATCACCGTCCGTGGCCAGTACGATTACCTTCGGTCCCGGCGCTGTGATTTGCTGCAGCGTGACGGAGGCGGCTTCAACACTTTCGGTGGTCGGGGTATCAACACCCAGGCCGGCTGCATCGTACGGGTCAAAAATTGCGTCGTAGTTGTCCAATGCCGGGGCCACGTCTGTCAACATCGGACATTCATCCGGAACAGAGCCGCCACCCTCGCTGGTATACAGAGACAACCCGAATCGCACATCAGACTCCAACTGAAGCACAATGCCGTCCACCGGATTGATCAATGCTTCTTTCACCACATCCCAGCGCCAGGGGTCGTTGTTGCTTGGGAACCCTTCGTTCATGCTGCCGGATTGGTCAATCAGTAACAACACCGTCGGCGTCTGCGAAGTGAAATCCACTTCGGCTTCACCGCAAATATCGTCGGAGTCAAAAGCCTCATCCGTCCGTCCGTCGCAGTCATCATCGATTCCATTATTCTGATCTTCGGTCGCACCGGGATGTACCGCCGGGTTGTTGTCGTCACAATCCTGCGGTGGACCATACCCATCGTTGTCTTCATCGACGGCCGGTGTGCTGTCGCTGTCTCCGTTTCCATCGCTTCCGCTCGCGCCTTTCACATCATCACTGCAGGCCCCGAACATCGTTATTCCCATCGATACTGCGGCAATCCATAACCCCTTCGTAAACAATTTTTGCATCATTCCGCCCTTTTCCGGTGCGCATGTAATTTTACAATGGCACCCGTTGTGGTTTCCTGATGCTTAGATGGGTGGAAAAAAATTTTTTTACGATTTTTTTAATCATTTTGCGCAAAATTGAATTTATTCCCGAAAAAATTTTCCTATAGCGGTTGTTTTTATTAATTTCTAAATAAAATCTATGGCGGAGCCCGTTTGTGTGATAAGCAATCAGCGCTTCCCGTCAAAAGCCTGGTGTATAAATGGAGTTGTGTATCTGATGTTCGAAACACTTCAAAAGGGATTTAGTAAAGCCCGACAACGTCTGCGTGGCGAAATTGAAATTGATGAATCAGTTATTGATGCGTCATTGCGCGATATTCGGCTTTCTTTATTGGAAGCCGATGTAGATTTAAAACTGACCAAAAATTTTCTCTCCCGGGTGAAGGATAAAGCCCTGGGGGAGGTGGTTCAAATTTCAGCCAAGTCAAAAGCCGGAAAACGGGTTCGCATTTCGGCCTCTGACGCGTTTGTGAAAATCTGTGAGGACGAACTGGTCTCCATGATGGGACCGGTGAATACAGACCTCGAAATGGCCTCTGGAAATGTGCCCACAGGTATTATGATGGTGGGACTGAACGGTGTGGGTAAAACCACAACGACCGGTAAACTCGCGAATCTATTAGTTAAAAAAGGGCATAAACCGCTTCTTTGCGCGGCCGATATTTATCGACCGGCGGCGATTGAGCAGCTTCAGGTGCTGGCCGGCCGTCTGAATGTGCCTGTGTACGCCGACTTTCATAGCAAAGATGTGGTCGCCATCTGTAAAGCGGCTATGGTCGAAGCGCGGGAAAAGAAGTGCGACATCGTGCTGTTCGATACCGCCGGGCGTCAGACCGTGGATGATACACTGATGTCGGAGCTTCAGGACATCAAACGGGAAGTCAAACCCAAAAACATTTTCCTGGTAGCGGATGCGATGATCGGTCAGGACGCGGTGATCACCGCTAAAGAATTTCACGAGCGGTTGACCCTGTCGGGGGTGGTGCTCACCAAACTCGACGGCGATGCCCGCGGCGGTGCGGCGATTTCCATCAAGGAAGCCACCGGCGCCCCCATCAAGTATCTGGGTATGGGAGAATCCATGGACAAGCTCGAAGAGTTTCGTCCGGAGGGGTTGGCGTCCCGTATTCTGGGCATGGGGGACGTGGTCGGTCTGGTCAAGGATTTCGAACAGGTGGTAGATGCAGAAAAGGCTGAAAAAGACGCTCAGCGCATGCTTCGCGGTCAGTTCACCATGCTGGACTTTCTGGAACAGATGCAAATGATTAAAAAAATGGGGTCGCTGACTGACCTGATGGAAAAACTGCCCTTCTTTCAGGACGGCATGCCCGACGAAGTGAAGAACATGGATGGCACCGAGCTGGTGAAAATTGAGTCGATGATTCAATCCATGACCCAAAAAGAGCGAATTGATGTGAGTCTGTTCGAGAAGCAACCCACCCGAGTAGCGCGCGTGGCCAAAGGATGCGGCCGCAATGTGAAAGATGTGGAGGGTCTGCTGGAACGCTTCAAAGGCGTTCGCGACATGATGGGCGCGCTCGGAAAACAGGCGGGGATGCTGTCGAAGATTCCCGGCATGAAACAAATGGCGATGGCCAAGCAGATGAAAAACGCGATGGGCGGCGGCATGCCCGGTATGCCCGGTATGCCCGGTATGCCCGGCCTTCCCGGAATGGGAAATTTTACCGATGAAATGCTGCAGTCCGCCGTGGCCGGCAGTCCGGGCACCAGAAAAACGCAAAGCGGCAAAGAAAAAGTGAAAAGCAAACAGAAACGCAAAAGCGCCAAACAAGCGCGCAAAAAAGGCCGTAAAAAACGCTGAGCGTTCAACATATCGGGGAGGCGACAATGAAAAAATCAATTGCGATGTGGGTGCTGTTCTGTGGATTGACCGTGGCGGCCTGTGGCCAGCCGGGTGACGGGGAGTCAGAGAAAAAAGAGATTGTGCTCGATAAGAAAACAGCCGCTCCGGCATCGGTGGACGGCAGTCGGTTCGTAATTAAACAGCTGCCGCCGAACATTCAGCGAGTGGATGCCAATCTTGAAAAAAAGGCGATTTTACTCGGATATAGTATCAATTCTGATACATTTGCCCCCGGACAAGCCATCACCATCACTTGGTACTGGAAGTCACTTTCTAAAATATCGGGCACCTGGGAGTTCTTCACCCATATGATCGACAACGACGGAAATCTTGTCCAAAGTGCGAACTCGCAGGGACCCATGCGCTCCACATATAAGCCGCAGATGTGGAATCCCGGCGAAATCATTCAGGATATGGAGCGAATTATTATTCCGCAAAACTGGACGTCGCCGGTGATGGAGCTGCGCACCGGATTGTGGTACGGCCCCAATCGAATGAGCATTATTTCCGGGCCGGTGGACGCGGAAAATCGCATCAAGGGGCCGGTGGTCACGATTACCACAGACGCTCCCAACCCCATGATGAGTCGTATCTCGTCATCGAGCGATATTCCATACACCACCACTGCGCCGCGCATCGACGGTAAACTGGATGATCTGGTTTGGGAATCCGCCAAGCGGTTGGATAGATTTAAAAATTCGTTGAACGGCGGTATGGTGAAATCCCCCACAGATGTACGGATTTTATGGAACGAAAAAACGCTTTTCATCGGTATGACCGCCACAGATACCGAACTGCTCAGCCCGTTTACCCAGAAAGATGAGGAGCTGTGGAAAGCCGACGCGCTGGACGTGTTCATCCGTCCGGATGAATCAGAAACATATTATGAAATTCAGGTCAGCCCCAATGGTATCATTTTTGATTCATCATATCGTACGTATCGCGAAGGCGATGTCCAGTGGGACAGCAACGTTCAAATTGCCGTCACTCCCAATGGAATGGTTAATGACAGCAGCGACAGCGATACCGGTTGGTCCGTTGAAATGGCCATTCCCCTTTCGTCGGTTCCCAAATCAGACGGTACTGTTCTCGTTGCAGGCGATACTTTTTCAGCCAATTTTTTTCGCATAGACAAAAACGCTCAAGTTACCGAATATAGTGGATGGTCGCCACCTATGCGCGGAGATTTTCACGCACTGGATAGGATGGGGAAACTCACGTTTACAAAATAGCTCACAAGACGGGTTTCGGGCAGTTTCGCCCGAAACGATTTGGGGTTCGTATCGATGACTTTTTTTCAGCAAAGCGTTTGGGTTCTAATTCTCGTTACATTTTTTTCACTCTACGCCGCCGCGGATAACAGCGGGGAGGATTCCTCGTTATCGGAGGAAAAAAAACAGGAAGCACTGATTCATTTTCAGAAGGGACAAGCCCGGTTTTCTCAAGGCGAGTATTTGTTGGCAATTGAACACTTTCGCATTTCGTATGACATCACTGGGTCGCCCGAGATACTCTATAACATCGCCAAGTGTTACGAAGAACAGGGTGATACCGAGCAGGCGATTACGCACTACGAAATGTACCTGAAAATATCGGACGGGGAGGACGCGGCGGAAGTCAAAGTCAAAATCGCCCAGCTGAAAGGTGCTTCCGGCGGTGGTTCCGATGATACAGACGGCGATGACGACAGCGATGATGACGATGACGGCGACGATGACGGCGACGATGACGGCTGGTCGCACCAGAAAAAAAAGAAAAAAGAAGGGCGACTCGATCGAATTGCTCTGGAACTGGCCATGGGGCCGGCGTTTACAATTTTAAACCCGGACACCGGGGTAACCGACGCAGGTGAAGAGCCTGCCAAACGAAACTATTTTGCGATTGATTTGTTATTGCATTTTTATATGAACAGCTGGTTTGCCATTACCGGCGTTGTGCTGATTGGTTCTTATATTGAAGGGGACAGGCCATACATTAATCGCGACCCTAGAAGTCACATCGGCGCGGGTTTAGGAGTAACGATGAAAAAACAGTTCAATACTCGCACCTCATTGCTCACCAACATTCTGGCTATTCCATCTTCCATCAAGCGGGAAGGAATGACCAAACGCGCCACGTGGGTTGCATTCGATATTCGGGTGGGTATGAACATCATGGTTACTCAAAAACTGGAAATCAACTTAACCGCGGTGGTTGAAGGCGGACCGGCGTTTGTGGTGAAACCGACAAACGACGACTGGGAAAAAAGCATTCTGCTCTCTGTCGGCCCCCGTCTCGGCATTACCTACACATTCTGACCGCTATATTCCACTGCCGATGATGGATACGCCCGCCACCCTCCATGAACCCATCTTCCTCGGACTGGGAACCAACCTGGGAAATCGAGAAAAAAATATTGAAGCGGCGCTGCAGGCAATGAGGAACACCCATGATATTGACGTGTGCAATGTGTCCACCCTGCTGGAAACCCCTCCGTGGGGCGGCGTGCCCCAACCCGATTTTCTGAATGTGGTCGCAGTGGTTTTCACCACGCTGTCGCCCAACCACCTGTTGCAGCGCATCAAACACATGGAACACGCACTGGGGCGGACACCCTCAGAGCGGTGGGGGCCCCGCACAATTGACATCGATATTCTGCTGTTCGGCGATCGCATTATTGAAAGCGACCATCTAATCATCCCCCATCCCCAACTGATTCACCGGGACTTTGTGCTGACCAGCCTTCTTGAACTGGACCCCACCCTGCGCCACCCCGCGTCCCGCATTCCCTTTCATCAATACCTCGAAGCAATAAAATCCGCGGCAGCAGATTCATGATTTGAATTTGCAACGGGTAACCGTCGCTTGATGCGACGCGTACGAATTCTACACTGTTCGCGTTGTCTTGGGTGGGGTGTAGTGATGAAGGTATCTGGCGACCGCTACGGCGTTTCCCATGCGCTGTTTCGCGCGGCCGAAAAACGGCATAGGCACAGGCGTTTCATGTATATCTTCGATAACCTCTTCAAGGGTGCCGAACTTTTCTTTTACAGTGTTTCCATACGCCGCTTTCAAATACAGATACGGATGGGACGGCGGCCCCGCCAGCTGAAACAGACTTTTCAGCGTGCCTTTGTTCCACGCGCACAGCACGTCGTCATCGCGCAGAAACTGTCGCCACGACGCGATGAATTGTTCTTTTGGTACCCCAAGACGGCTGTGGGGTTCCAGTATGTCGCTGGGCTCCAGCTCCGGAAGCCGATTCGCCACGTGCGCCGGAACCTGCACAAACGATTCAAACGTCTGTCCATCACCCATTCGCACGGCACAGCACGACACCAGTACCCGACCGAATTCTTCGACGCGAATGTTTTCGGTGTACACCACCACTACATGGTTAAACCGCTCCACCAGATATTTCGGCACACATCGCTGCGCCCGTTTGCGGGGGCGCTTATATCGTGAACGGCCCCGACCCGATTGGATATACACCAACTGACGATCGATCATGGCGTCAAACGCGTGAATCAAAGAAGAAAAATCGGTCTGCGGTTCCAGAATGCGCAACGCTTCCACAATTGCCTCCAGGGTGGAGATGCAATGTTCCGAGGGTTCCTGCCGAATGCGATACCGGCTGGGAGAACTCGGTTGCAATGTGAAATGCGGAATTTGTGAAAGCCATCGATTTCCTTTGTACAGTTTGTGCGCAGTGAACCAGGTTCCATCGAGCACAAGCAGCGTTTCGGGGCGCTTGTCCTCCGGTAGGTCGGGCGACAACAATGTTGCCTGGGGAGACGGATACAACAGTCCGACATTTTTCAACGTCGGAACCGAGCAGGTGAGCGCGCCGGTTTCGTCCGGATATGCGATTTTCAAACTCACATTCTGCAATCCCAATTCGGCAAACCGAGCAGTGCCGATTGGATGATTTCGCTCGGCGGGATGCTGCAATATATCTATTCGCGTGCGATTGGGAATCGGTACAATCGTTTCGCAGATACAGACTACGGTCGGTTTGAAACAGCGATAACAGATTGTTCGATGAGCTTCATCAGAAGTGCACATGGTGGAGAGGAAAAAAGCGACTTCGGTTATTCACCGAACTGTTTTTCTTCCTGTTCCTGTTCCTCTTTGCACTTGATGCACATGGTGGTTTCGGGGCGTGCTTCCAGCCGCTTGGTGTTGATTTTCTCGTCGCAGTGCTCACAAATACCGAATTCACCGGTTTCGATTTTTTTCAGTGCGTCATCAATTTTATTTAAAAATGTGCGTTCACGACCGCGAAGTCGAAACTGGAACGACTGAAGATATTCGCTGGATGCTAAATCCATTTCATCGGGCAAATCCGCCACATCGAGTGTCATGTCGTCTGACAACGTGTGAACCGCATTGCCGAGAATTTTCTCTTTTTTCTCAATGAGAATCTTTTTGAATTTCTCTAGTTCTTTTTTCTTCATGTTGTTTTCCCAAATCAGCATTCAGCCCCAAAAAGGGCGAAGGGAGCATAATGAGCAATAACCGCAGTGTCAAGCTCAACCAGCGTGAATCTTTATAATTTACGCTATTAATGCCCGCCCTGCAAGGGCTTGCTGCACGAAAGCCGCCGAATTCCTTATTTATTTTGGGAAATGCGAACCAGGCCGCTGCAAAAAAAAAGGCTACAATTCCTGGTCCAGCCGAACGTGTTCGCCGGCCACGATGGTGATAGTTTGCACCTTTCGTTTGGATAAATCGCGATTTTCCATCAGAATTTTGTAACTTCTCGGGCGGAGTTCGTGGTTGAGAATCGGAGTGTTGCCAATCACCTTTCCGTTCACCGACACTACGGTCCAGGGAACGGTCTGTACAGACAACCACCCTTTGGCCGGCTCGGGAATCCCGAGCGCCGGTTCCTCCGGGGGTGGATCTACTGCGATTGCGGTTTGGCCGGGAGGTGCGGGCGAGTTGACGGCGGGGGAAGTGCTGCCGGTATGGGGTTGCAACGCGATGTTCAGATGAACCTCATTTTGAGAGGCCGGTCCCACAACTGTGCGTATCACCGGAATGTACCCTTCCTTGCGAACTTCCACCTGCCATGGCACATGACGCCGAAGCAATTGTGACAGGGGCGTCTTCAACACCATCACGGAATTAAGCTGGGTAGTGCGCAGAAGCACCTGCGCGTCAGACGGCGTTGATTCTACCAGCAGACGAAAATCCATGGCATTTGGACCGGGGGACGGCACCGCGGGTGGTTCCGAAGCGGTCGGTTCATCGGCTGGAGACGTGGCGATCACATTCGGGGGCTCATCGGTTGGTGCGGCTTTCACCAGGTGAATTTCCTGTTTGAGTGTTTCTCCGGCTCGCACGTTAATCCGCATGGTGATCGCCTCGTATCCCGGAGCAGACAGTTTCAGGGTGTATTCACCGGGTTTGTAAAAATCGAACACATGGGGCGATTGATAGGAATCAGGGCTGTATCCGTCGATGGTGATCGTCGCGTTCTTAGGCGAATACACGAGTTCCATCTGCGCCTTATCGCTGGAACAGGCCCACACACCGAACATCAGCCACAGCACCCATAAATATTGATTTAGATGTTTCATTGATTTTTCCTCACGGGGTTCGTGTTTCAGCTATTGGACGCCTGACGTCGAATAAAGCATTATGACCCCGGCTTTTTATCGGCGGCTTTCGCAAAATGACCCAGCAACGCATCGTGCAGATGATGCACCGCATCGTCTACCACTTTGTTGTCGATCATCCATCGAATATAATCGGGTTCCTTCTCAGCCAGGTAGCGCAGGGTTCTGGATTTGTGACGTCCGAAATTCACAGCGATTTCGCCGTCTACCCACTTCAGCTTACCGCGGCGGTCCACTTCTTCGGGGTCGCGGGTGGCCTGATCGATTTCATACGGGGTATCCGGCAAATCCGTATAGCGCTTCAGTTGCGCTTCCAGCACTTCGAGGGTGGCCTCCACATCCCCCAACGCTTCGTGTGCGCTGCCGTGCTGTTTCCCGCAGTAGAACCGCATCGCGCCGGTCAGATCCCGGGGCTCGCGAATGCAGAAAATACGGTAGGCGTCGATGACCGCGATTTGCGACACATCGAGCTTTTCTCCCGCGCGCTCCAGTTCCGCCGCCAGCATGGGAATGTCAAAATTGATGATGTTGTAGCCGGCCAAATCGCAATTTTTAAAATAGGCGGAGATGCCCCGATCGCCTTTGGCAACTTTCATGAAATGAGGTTCGTCCTTCACGTCTTCGTCAGAAATGCCGTGAACTGCGGTCGCTTCCTTGGGAATGGATATGCCCGGGTTGAAGCGACGCCGTTTGGACTCTTTTGTACCGTCAGGCCACAGCTTGATGGCCGCCATTTCCACAATGCGATCCCGCTGGGGATCGGTACCGGTGGTTTCCAAATCGAATATGATGAGTGGGCGTTTTAAATTTAGTCTCATAAACAGCCTTTTACTGAAAGAGGCACTATGAACAGGTTCGCACATCGCGTCAACGCTGAACGATTGTTGCCCCTTCTACTCCAATGCGATTCTTCGAAGTGCTTCGTTATAGTTCTCTCGCGTAATGACCAGCGGGATCGCGTTCGAAAATTGTTCACAAAATTTCATTAATCCTTTTGCGCTTTTTTTTCTGCCGGATTTTACTTCTATGGCAACGAGCCTTTTTCCGTTCTGATAAACATAATCCACCTCGGCGTTTTTTTCGCGCCAGTAAAACAAACGGCCGGGAAGCCTCACCAGCGCGGCGCCGATAGAGAGTTCAAAAACCCGGCCCAATTCTTCATCGTTGAGATCGGCATCCTGTTGCGCGCTGAACAATGCGGGGCAAAGCGGCAATATTTTAGGAGAAGATGTACGGCTCCGTACGTGTCGATTTGAAAATTTGAAAATCTGTTTAATGAGAAACGCACTTTCAAACAGTTCCAGATAATGCTTGACCAAATCTGTATTTCCTCTGTCTTGAAGTTGCCCCAATAATTTGGTGTAGCTGATTTCCTGCGCAGGATATGCACAAACAATATCAAAACACTGTTTAAACAGCGCCGGAGATTTCACCCTTGCCTGACTGAGAATATCTTTCCCAATGACGGGGTTGATAATAGATTCATTCATGTAGTTAAGCCATTGTTCCGTTGACTGAATAAACGGATAACTTCCCGGGTAGCCGCCGAAACGCAAATATTCATCCAATGAAAGATTGTACGCCTGTCGACTTTCCTCCGCATTCCAGTGATACACTTTGTGAACAAAGAATCGGCCCGCAAGACTTTCAGAGAGCCCTTTTTGAATATCTAGCGAACTGGAGCCCAACAAAACGAGTTGTAATTGTCTCGAGTGATTCTGTTGCTCATCCCAAAGCTTCTTAACGGCGTCAGACCAGTTTTCAATTTTTTGCACCTCATCAATCACCAACAACTCTGTGCGGCTATTGGAGAGTGCTTCGTGCCACTTTTCAAATATCCAGGCTGTGGGCGGGCCGATGATGGCGTCCGCTGATTCGTACCGAAATGACTGCGCAGGCAATTGTGCCAGCAGCTGTTTCATTCCGGTGGTCTTCCCCACTTGTCTCGGACCGATGACCACTTGAATTAGTGACGGTTTGGCGCCAATCGTAGCTTTTAGTCGATCGATGAACGGTAATTGAATTTCTTTCATAAAGGAATTGTAACCGTTTTAATAGATTTGTCTAGTAAAAATACTAGGCATAACTGGTAAATCGAAATCATGCGCTTGCTTCTCATGCTGTTGTTATTCATTTTTCAATTCTCATTTTGTTTTTGACAGGTGTTATTCTGTCAGTGAATCAAAAAAAAACAGCGGTCTACCCTCACCACATAGAGAGAAGACGAATTTTCAGTAGTGGAGGTTTTCATGCGAACAAAAATCAAAAAACAAAACAATAATAGATTGAGCTTCGTTGTCGGGGCGATTTGGCTGCTGTTCACTGGATGCGAAACAACGAATGACCCAAATGATGCAATGACAGTTTCCGAGGCACAGCAACTGAGCACGCAATATTCGGCATGTGAGGCGGCAAATCCGCCCTGTGCGGCGGCGCAGCAATGCTATTATTCTCCAATCGGAGGCCGGCCTTTGTGCTTGCCGAGCAAAGAAACGGCATGCGAGTTGTATTGAAGACGACAACGCCGGCCCTGTCTATAATCCGTGATAAAGAGACCGCTACTCAATACTAAAAACACAATTTCCCTTGGGTTCTGATGCAAAACGGAACGAACGTGATACAGTAAGTCGTATGGGAACAAAAAAGAATATTAAATCGGTTTGTGAACCGAAGGAAACGATTGGAATGTGGGTTGCGGCATTTTGGGTGTGCATTGGGATGATCGGACCGGCGTGCAGTTCCAAAAACAAAGACAGCAGTGGCTACACGCCAAGCGGCTACACCGGCGGGGGAGAAAGCACGTTGAACGGTATCGACACCGAATCGGTGGGGTTCAGCACGCTTTCGAACCCAACGGTGATCTCCTCCTTCGATACACTCGAATGGGGTGCGGGCACCATTGATGAAACGATGAAGGTGGAGGGAACCGGTTCACTTCGCTGGGAGCATGCTCTCGATGCAGACGGCTGCTTCGAGTACGACGGCAGCACCTTCTGCTATCTGCGTCTCGAGATGGACGGGCCGCTTGATCTCTCCAATTTCGAGTTTATCAACATGTGGATTCACAACGACACCCGCTCCGCGTACAACGAGACCTATCACGAAACGTACGAAGAAGTGGTCCTCGACTGGATTTACCTGAACCTCATCTATGAGGGGGGAAGTTACGATGCCCTGGTACGGTTGGAACATGAGGGCTGGCGACAGTTCTCCTTTGAAAAAGGGTTGTTCGGCGGTTCGGATGACACCGACGGCTGGGGTGCGATTACCGATATTCACATGTTTGTCTCCAACGCTCACAGGCCCATCACCGAACGGGTTGTTCACCTCGACAACCTGACAGCGTCTGTTCTCCCGCCCGGCAACGTGCCCGCACGCTTTTTGGCCACATTCGAAAACGGCAGCTTTGACCCCGATATCGGCAGTCGGCTGGTTCTGGGTCAACATGTGTTCGACGAGGAAAACGGCATCAGCCAGTACCACCTGGAATACACCACCGTTGTTGACAACCCGGTTCCCTCGGTGGGCAATTTTTCAAACAAGGTGTTTATGTCCCATGTTCCGCAGGAGGGGTACATTCGCGCGGAATACGAGGCGACCCATGTGGCTACTGAAGGCAAAACCCACATTTACGCATGGAAGGAATACCTCCCCGGCGCCACGTTCAACGGTATCGACTATTATTTGCTGGCGCTGGGACAATGGAAAACCTACCCGTGCGAAGACGCAAACAGCGCATACGGAGACTTCATGTGCGGCGGCGGCGGCATCTTCAATGATCGCGGCCTGATCACCGGCGACCCCTCACAGATAGGATTCCGGTTTCGGGCGGAACCCTCCTGCTTTGAGCCCCAATACACCTA
This sequence comes from Deltaproteobacteria bacterium, assembly GCA_016936575.1. Classification (GTDB taxonomy): domain Bacteria; phylum Myxococcota_A; class Polyangia; order JAAYKL01; family JAAYKL01; genus JAFGXQ01. Next base: position 22,734 of record JAFGXQ010000125.1, on the reverse strand, counting down.
CCAGACCGATGTATGGACCGCATATGCGTTGGAAATTTATTGGACCAAAGACGAAACCGGCTATTATCGGCTATACCGGGATGGCGAGTTATTGTCTGAGGAATCGGGCATCAAAACCCTGTTCGATACGTTCGAGCCGGGCCGCTGCGACATGAAATGGGCCATGGGGGTGTACTCCAGATGGTGGTCCACCGGCGCCCCGGACATCACCTATTACCTCGACGACATGGCCATCTTCGATTTGGACCACGGCGTCACCACAGAAGAAGTCCTCGCCTGGCAGAGCCTGTAGTTTACAGAGTGATCGATTTTCACCTTCGGATCACGGATGCGCCTTCATCTGAATATTCGCACGATTAATTTTGGAGTACATTCCTGTTTTATATCCTAAAATCTGGAATTGATTCCAGTATACGAAACAGGGGGGAATTTTTCTGGGGTTGTTCTGGACTCTTCTAATGTAAAAATGGCGTAAATACTGGAATCTGAAACCTATTTTTGGCGTAAATACTGGCTTGCGTTACCTGTTTTTAGCGTATATTCTGGCATAAAAGTGATGAATGTGATAACCTGAAATTATGAAACAACGATTTCTATATAACAGGGTACAAGAACTTCTCGCCTCAAAGCGCGGTAGATTTACGGTGCTTACCGGTGCGCGCCAAGTGGGTAAAACGACATTGGTACAACATGCGTTCCCCGATATTCCATTATTGCGGTTTGATTCTCCGGTAGAACGCAATGTGTACGTAAAAATGACACCTGCTCAATGGATTTCACAATATCCCACGGCCATTTTAGATGAAATACAAAAAGCGCCTGAAGTATTGGAGACGCTGAAAAGTTGCTACGACCAGGCTGAACATCTGAAATACGTTTTGCTCGGCTCGTCACAGATAATGCTGCTTCAAGGCGTGCGGGAATCACTGGCAGGTCGAGTGGCATTGCAAAAAATGGTTGCGTTGACGATCCCTGAATTGATGAGCGATTCGGCACATTCCACCAGCCAATCCCAGTTTATGAAATTGATTGCAAATGTTTCAGAGGAATCAGTGCAACAGTTTATTTCCCAAATAGGCGCAGCTCATCGACAGTTATCTTCAAACGATGCATCTTCGCGTCAATGGTTTGAGTATTATTTGCGATTCGGAGGCATGCCGGCACTTACCCACGAGGAAATGAACGACGCATCAAGGATGGAATGGCTGCGTGACTATCATGAACTGTATCTGCAACGTGACCTGGCGGACCTTGCCAGATTGGCAGATCTGACACTTTTTATTACCGCCCAAACAATTGCGGCCTTGCGCACCGGACAAACCCTGCAGTTTTCATCTCTGGCGAATGCTGCCGGCATTGATGCGAAAACCGCCAAGCGGTACCTCCACTACCTCGAATTGAGTTACCAGGTTCACTTGCTGCGCCCATGGTTTCGAAATGAAGAAAAGCGACTTTCGAAAATGAGTAAACTCCATTTCCTTGATCCGGGGGTACGCCGCGGCATTATCGGTCGCACTGGAAATGTTGACGGCGCAGAATTTGAAACGGCCGTTTTTTCAGAGCTGTATAAACAATCTTCGATTGCCAAAGCAATGGTCGATTTCTATCACCTGCGCACCAGCGACGGCCGTGAAGTAGACGTTTTAATTGAAAGTGACGCCGGCTACATAGCGATAGAATGTAAACTGAGCGAACACTTTTGCGCGAAAGATGCCCGTCATTTGAAAAATCTTCAGTCGTTGCTCGACAAGCCGTTGTTACTGGCGATGGTTGTGAACATGGACACCGAGGTGCATTCCTTTAAATCTGTCCCGGGAATAGATTGCCCCGCTGTTTCAGTCCCGGCCTGGCGATTATTTGGAACAGAATCGAGCAAGTCCTTACAGCGGGAACTGTTTTGAATCCAATGATGTGAGGAACGGCTCGACCGGTTCGCAGCGAATGCCTTCAATTTGCAACCGCGCATCCCCGCGATATAGTAGCAGGGGGGTGGCTTCCGGGTAGTCTTCAGAAAACGTTTTCAATGAAGAGACATCTTTCTTGTGTACCCGCCGACTGTTTTTTACTTCCAGGGCGTAAAAACCGTCCTGTCCATACAACACAAAATCCACTTCTTTTCCCGATCGTGTGCGCCAGTAAGATATGGATAACTTCACGTCAAAGTATTCAATCCATGCTTTCAAGTGCTGGAACACCAACCCTTCCAATGCCGCACCTGCGATTTCTTGAACAGAATCCAGCGGGCCCTTCGGCCGAAGCCCCGCAAATACCCCCGGGTCAATGTAATAAAATTTCTGCTTTTTAATCAGGTGGCGTTTCGCGCGTCTGGAAAAAACCGGAATACGGTGACCAAGCAGCAGGTCTTCAACGATTGAAATGTATCCTTCCACCGTCTTTCTGGGGACTTCAGCCTCGCGGGAAATGTCTGATGTGTTCAACAGGGACGCATGAGAAAAACTGAGTGCCTCCAAAAATCTGTTGAAATTACCGATATTTTGAACAACCCCTTCCTGTCTGACTTCCTGTTCAACGTAAGTGTACAGATAAGATTTCAACACATCTTCAGGCTTGTCATGGGTACAAACAACCGGCATGGTGCCAACTTGAAGCGCGCGTTCCAGCGAAAACGATTTGCCGAGCTCGGCTGCGATAAATGGATAGCAAAATCGAACCAATGCTCTACCGGCCAATAAATCAACACCCGCGCGCTTTAGTTTGCGTGCGCTGGAGCCGGTGAGTACAAAATGAAGGTCACGGTTGTTTTCTATCAAGCGATGAACCACTTCCAACAGGTTCGGCAGTTTTTGTATTTCATCGATAACCACTAAATTGTTGGATGCGCCTTGTACCCGCGATTCAAGGGTTTCCGGGTGGGCCGATAGAGAACGCGCGGTTTCCGGCTCTAACAAATCGATATACAGCGCATTTGGAAGATGGCTTTTCAGCCATGTTGATTTTCCCGAACCACGGGGACCGAATAAAAAAATAGAAGCGTTTGGCGGAAGCGTTAAAAATCGACGATATTGCTTAGTCATACTGTAATCATACTATAAATACTAAAAAATGGCAACGACTCCGCCATAATTAAAGGAAAAATGGCGAAGCTGCCGCCATTTCTTAATACTACATAGAAGAAATGAAAAAGTAGGGCATAGAGGGCATAGGGGACGCGACGAGCTTTCTTACTTTACTCAAAATCTATTCCATCTTGTTTTGCGATTTCTCTGCCTTTAGCTGTCGCACGCAGCGCAGATACATCGGAAATTTCAAGGGATTTGGCAATAGCTGCGCCACTCAACCCAAGAGTTCTAGCATATTAAAAAATAAGGCGAAACAGGGTGGAGGTCGGCGGTATCGAGTAAAAAGCGCACCCGCTGTCACCGGTATCGCTGGAGTCTCCGGACGGAGTTTCATCAACCACCGGGGGCAGTTCGCGGTCTACAATATCGCGACCGGAATCAGTGTCCGCAGATGTGTCGGTTCCGGATTCGGTACTTGAATCGGAATCTGAGGCTACTGCTGTGTCTGAATCATCTGTACCAATGACAGTGTCGGAGTCGGAATCCGGAATGGTCGATGTGCAGACCCCGTTGTTGTCCGGCGCCACAACGGTGCCGGCGTCACAATAATCGTAATCGCAGGATTCGGAGGTGGCATCGCTGCACCCATCATCGACAGAGCCGCATCCGCAGTCACATTCGTCGTCTACCCAATAGTACGAGGCACACGTCCAGTCACTGCCCAAATCCGGGTCCGAGCCGTATACATTACATGTAGTGTTGTCGAGCAATCCGGGGGACTGGCCGTCCGGGCAACTGTCGTATTCACAGACCGCAACGGAAAGATTATTGCCGGGACAATCGACATCGGGAATACCGCAACCGCAGTCGCAGCCGCCCTGATCGGTATCAATTTTACCATCGCCATAGTACGATGTGGGGCAAATCCAGCCTTCGAGTTCGGGGTCTTCTCCCTGGGCATAGCAGTTGTAATTGTCGGCATAGCCGGGAGACAACGGGTCATCGCAGTTGTTATATTCACAATCTGCAAAGTCTTCCCCGGCGCAGTCCACGTCGAGTTCGCCGCATCCGCAGTCACATCCGTCGTCTCCGTAGTAGGATTCGGGGCAGGTCCACGCGGCGGTTTGCGCGGCAGCAGGCAAGGCCGCACATAAAATGAGTAACGTGCCAATCAAACGGTTCATCATCCTTATTCCTCACTATTCATATTCGCGTTGATAAAGCGTTAAATTCAATTTTTTAGTAAAAATACCACAATATAAGAAAGGTCAAAGGCTAATTCTCGCAGGGAAATCGTTTTCCCAACTAGCGTTGGGACGGCAAATGTGCCGTGGTATTCATCAAAATTGAAGTATTTCCTTCGAGACCCCCTGAAGACGGTTGATGCCCCGATGGGTTGGCGATGTCCTATTTCAACCCCTCAAAAGCGAAATCGTAGGCTTTGGTTTTTCCAAGAAGTTCTTCGGGGATTGAATGTTTCAGATCACCGTGTTTTTTGGCGGTTGAACGCAATGTGGCCGCATGAACAAACGTAAGCGGCAACGGTGATGCCGCAAGCAGCACCCCTTCCCACAGGAATGTTCCCGCGGCTCCCGCCATCTGTCCGGCGGTGATTCGGCGGTTGAGAATAATTTTTTTCACGCCGTGCGCATCGATATGAGACTGCAGTTTTTTCAGGGCTGCCGCCACATCTTTCTGAGTAGGGTTCTTTTCGAATTCGAGTACCTTGAATTCTTCATCCACAAAATGATGTTCTTTTTTAGTTCCTTCCAGCGTCACGATGTGCGCACGATTTCCCTTTAGAAAAATTCCAACTACTGACATTGATCACTCCGTCGTCTCTGATGCGATGCGCTATGGTTCGGCGACACCGATTGTTATTCTTTTACCTGTACCAACACCCACGGGTCAACAACCGAGTAGGCCGGGGGGTCACTCTCGAAACCTAGCCCAAATCAGAGGGAAAATCCAGTTCTGATGGATAGCAGGCGACGTGAGATGCAAAAAATGGCAGCGTTTATTCTTCTTCCGATGATGCGGTCTCTTCCGCTGAAGGAACGGCGGCGCCGTCATCGGCTGGCGCGCTTGTGTCACCGTCGGATGCATTTGTGGTTGCGGCATCTTCCGACGGAGCGGCCGGGGCTCTCGGTTCGCTGGAAAGCGCCCGTTCCGCTTTGCATTTTGCGGTGGCAGCGGTTACCGCGTCGGTGCAATCGCATGGCACTTCTGCGGGCGCGGGCGGCGGATTGCCGATGAGGTCAAATCCGATAGAAAGCATCAAACTGTTCTGAATCTGCCATTTATTGACAATCAGGGGTTGCTTGTATGCTTTGAACGAATAGTTGATACTGAGGAAGTCCAGCAGCTGCACGCCCAATCCGGCTTCGAACTCCCGGTTCATCAAATCGACGCCTTCCAGATCAGTGTCTGCGTTATGCGCGAAAGGTTGCATGAACAGGGCGCTCAATCGATACGATACTGTGTCATCGTGGAACGCACCGTTCGCCACGATACCGAGTTCGGTACCAATCTGCACGGTGTCGGTCATGCGCCGAAGCTCCAGAAACGCGGTATCCTCGTTGTCTTCCAGCACATACCCGTTTTGCACGAACGTTTCCCACGCGCCGACGCCCAATCGCGCATCGAGTGTGAAGGTGGTTTTTTCAGACGGCTTGGCGAACAACCCCAGGCTTTCTCTTAAGGTAAGCGGTGAAAATGCGGGGGTTAAATCAATTTTTTCACCGGAGCCGAAGGTGCGAAGGGGTAAAAAGGCACCGTTCTCGTTAACCGGCGCTCCGCTGGGACCTTCTGTCACGGTATCTCCCGGATCCAGTCGAACCACATTGGTTTCCGCGGCGCGCACTTCGTAGGAAGGAAGCATAGCGGTGGTGAGTCGAAAACTCACAAACGGTCCCAACCAGCGTGGTTTCGGCAAGTGGTACAGGTACGAGGTTTTAAAGTCGATAGTGTCCATACTTTTTATCCACGTATCCACCACCGGTGTCTTCGTGTAGCCCAGCTCCCAGAGCAATGCGTTGGTCCATTCGTGGTTGTCGTTGTCGCTCAGATAGTCGGCTGTTCCATTTAACAAATACCCCAGCTGCACCGAGAGACCGTCGGTGTTTCCGGGAACATTTTTGGATTGACCGAGGGCGAAATTGGCGTTGAATTTCAGTCTGGGGTGCCACCCGGAGCGATCGTAGTTCACAAGTGTACCCGACACTTCGGGAATCACCTGGGGGCCGGAATCCTGTGCGAACGTGCGGCCGGAAACCGAACAAATAACGACGATGACCGCGCTGAATATGGCAATACGTTGAATCAGCATACAAACCTTTCCTGTCTGGCTGACTGTCGATCAGTGACAGCAGCGTATAGGGTTTGACCGTATAGTAAGTCTCTGGAAAACAAAGTCAAATAACCGGTGTCGTCACTCAGAGGAACTGCTCAGCTCCAGGCACACCTTCTTTTCTCTTTCTGCTGCTGCGGTGTCGCCTCGCTCTCCGAAGATGGCACTGAGCATACAATGAACCTCCGCATGAAAGGGCTCCAGCGATATTGCGGTGTTCAATTCGGTTTCGGCCGCCTTGAAGTTACGCAGCTCAGTGTGGGCTTCGCCGGCCTGAATGAACACGGTGGCGTGATGGGGATACAACGATTTCATCGGTTGCAGCAATTCAAGCGCTTCACCCGCATTTTTCTGCATCAGCAACGCGCCGGCCAGGCGATCCACAATGTCGGGCGTGAGCGCATCGGTTTTTTCAAGTGCCCATTTGTACTCCCGAATCGCCGCATCCACATGACCGCGAAGACGAAGCAAGTCACCCACGCGAATATGTCGACGAACTTCTTTGCCCAGAATCGGATCAATATTGGCGTTTCGCTCATCAGTACGTGTTTTAAACCGGCGCTTCATCATCGGAACCAATGCGGCGGGAGTGGCCCGGGCGCCCACCAGTTCTTCCTGCCACCACCGATACAATTTTTTAATTTCGTACGTCGTGGTCTCGCGCAGGGCGGTTTCCACACCACTGGACGCGACCAGTGGTAAAAAAGTTTTCAGCGAATGTCCGTCTTTGAACTTCTGCGAAATGTACGCCAGAAAGCTCAACCCCTGCGCGTACGCGAGTGCGGCGTCCTCCTGGTTGGGAAGATAAGAAACAGACGGATGAAACCGTCGCAGCGGAATCAACCGCTTTTCTCTAGCCGCCTGGTCGAGAAGGTAGGCCGATACCGGTGTAAGTTGACCCTGCGGTCCCTTTCGCCACAAACTTTCGAGCAGCTTGGCAATTCCCTCATGAAGCCAGATGGGGGCTCGGTTGGCAGTCAGACGAGTAATATAGATATGGGTCAGCTCATGGGCCAAGGTGTCCATCCATGGGTAGCCGCCGACGATCAGTTTGGGGCTCAATATCATAATTCGATTGTACTTGGTTATTGCCACTGTGCCGGTGGATTCAATCTGCTCCACAGATAGCCCGCACATCTCAGACAGCACTTCAACAGACGGCAGGATGTACACCCGCAAGTCAGGAACAAAATCGCCCAGCTCGCTTTTCAATGCATCGCGCTGTGCCCGCAACGCCTTCAGCGCGTAGGTGATCAGCAAACGTTCTGCGCCGTGGGGGTGATAGAATGTGATGCCGTGAGCGGGTTTGGTTCGAGTGAGCGCTTCAGTCTGCCGGCTGGATATGTCTACCTGATCGCGCATGTACTTCCAGTCGAGTTCGGTTTTCGATTCCTGAATCGCCGCGCGAATCAGCGTTTCGGCTTTTTGGTATTTGCCAATGAAAAAATAGTACTTGCCGAGGGTGTACTGCCCTTCGGCGGACTGCAGGTTGTCGCCGGGAAGCTGCGAAATGGCTTCTTCGGCTTCTTCCATTTGATAACTTTCAATGAGCGCGTCGATGTCACCCAGGGTGGGGGTTGCCCACCCCGGTCTCGAACAAAGCAGCACTGCGGCAGTGAACGCCGGCAGAATATTAGCGAACCAGTGTCTCATAATATTTTTTTATGGCCTCTTTGTATTGTTCAGGCAACTGCGCCCGCATGGCTTTCAAAATGTCGTCCCGGTGCTTTTTCGGTACTTCATAATCTCTGGGACCGGGAATCACCACCTTGCGACGTTCCGATGTGGCGGTGGTTTCCACAACCACGGTGCCGGTGCTCTTGAGCCGCTGTTTCAGTTTCGATAACGCATCCAATGCCAGGGTCTGACTTTTGGCCGCTTCCTGAAGATTTCGATTTTCAAGATAAGCGGTGCTGTCGCGCATATGATCAATCACCGTCGACAGCACCTGACGGGTCTGTTCGCCCAGAAACGGTAAATCGCTCTTCTGGTCTTTCAGCCAGCTGACAATTCCGCGAGTATTGCCCATTACGCGACGCTGGTTGAAGGTGATGTTGCGAATATCCCGCTTGTTGCGATCGTTGAACACCCTTGCCGGGTTGGGGAAGGATTCGTTGATTTTTCGTACAATATTCTGTGACAACGACTCAACGGCTTTCAGGTCGGCATATGTGGTATCGGGAATATCGGCACTCTTGGCGAAGCGGACACGGGACTGAATCTCCCGGGCGAATTCCATGGTGCGGTCCAGATCACCCTGCTGCAGCACATCGTCCATTCGTTTGGTGAGCTCGCGCAATTGCATGATCAGTTTGGTTGACGCCAATGACGCTTTATCACGGATCGCTTCAATCGACGTCCGCAACTGTTTTACCTTTCGAGACTGGGTTTTCACCAACCCGTCAATTTCACCCCGCATCATGATAAGCACTTTCTCTTTATACTGGCGCTGAATGCCGATGGTTTTTCTGCGCAGCTGGAGCTCTGCCGCTTCCGCCTGGTTCAGTTTGTCGAGCAGGTGACCAATGAACTCGTTGTGTTTGCCGAAGCGCTCGTTTTTAAACGCCAGATGCCCGCCTTCCAGTCCGGCCATTAGCTGAGAAATCGTTTGTTCCAACTGCTCGGCGAGGGCCAGCGCCTGTTTCAGATTTCCCTCCCCCAGACTTCTTTCCAGCTCCTTGAAATAATGGTCAAGGTCAATGGCCTGATCCAGCGCTTGCGAAACCGCTGCCGACGCTACCTGGCCGCGCACTTTGCTCATCTTCTCAGCCAGGTATTGGGCGGTTCGCTGCATCCGCAAAATCGCTTCGGAAAGGTTTTGTCTCGTCCGCTCAGAACGACGTTTCTGATATATATGAAGCAATTCAACCAGGTCATTTCGCTGCTGTTCAAGCAGCTTACCGCTTTCGTTCATAGTATAGAACTGCATATCCAGAATGAGGTCGTCCACCTGCGCAATGGACCGTTCCAGCAGTCTGACAGTCACCGAGTCCACGCCGACTCGTTTTTTATAGGATGCCAGCGGCAACTCGTTCAGACTCGCTTCGAACAGAATCTGATTGGTGATGTCCTGGCGTATCTGACGATAGGTGTCTTTCAACAGGAGCGACGCGGCGGACTCCTGTTCGAATCGGTTGAGTAATTTGGCAATGGCGCTGGTCACATCTTCTGTTTCACCGCGTAACTTAAGGTAGCGGTCGCGAATATCATCGGCTTTTTCGTAGCTCACAGGCACCGGTGTGGAAAGTCGATGGGCCAACAAATCCACCATGCCGTCCAGAATCTGTCCCTGTTTGACAATCAATTCCTGCTGGCGGGATTTGGGGGTCATGATTTTAACGGCAACCGGCTCGGAGTTGCTGTACTTGGGGCCGCGAATGGTGTCATCATCGTACACCCGCACCAGCAGTTCCACATCGTGAATGTCTTCCAAGCGGACACTGCTCACATTCCACTGGTAATCCGAGCGAATATGAGTGACATTGGGCGCCGCATGGGTGATTGTTTTCTGAAGGTTCACATCTCTGGCGCCGCGGACAATCAGATCGATTCTGCCGATACCGTGGTCATCATGGGCTTCATACTCAAGGTACACATCGCCGTCCGCATTCACTTCCAGTGCCTGAGTCGGACGCAGCAGCCGTATGGTGGGACGCCGATCGGTTTCCACATGAACCGTGCGTTTTGGACCTCGAATCATGCTGCGGTCATTTCCGAGTGAAATGGAAAACCATTCAATGTCATCTATAAGAAATTTTCCGACCACCCGGCCGTCGGGCAGAAAGCTGAGAGGTGTGTGACTTCCGTCCGACAGTGCGATGTCGCCGGCTGTCGCATCGCTTTCAATGGGGGTGGCTTCCAGAATGACCGTGGTCCCCAGCGGTGCTTCGAGTCCGCCTGAAAAGGAGGTGAACTGCTTCTCTTTTTTTCCAAGGTATGCCGGATACTTCAACCGCAGGGAAAGATCGCTCACCACCGGATGCAGTCGTTCCCGCAGCACCGTCTGCTCGGGAAGTTCCCGATCGGAAAACAAACTGTTCAATCCGGCGGCGATGACCGGCTGATGAATGCTGCCGAACAGATAGACGCCCGCGGCCACCAGCACAAAAAGCATTCCCGGCAGCAAGAGCTTTGACGGCGGTAGAACAGCGGACGGCGAGATGTGCGCCATGGTCTGATATGTGCGCTCCAGATGTGCCTGAAGCAAATAGCGCGAGAACGGCTGATCAACGCCCCGGTGCAACAGTTCATCGGCACTGATAATGGCAGATCGAGCGCTGGGACACGCATCGCCGATGCGACGCGCCATCTGGGAGGGTCGGTGCAGGTTTCGCAAGGGAAGAATGAGTGTGTACAACAGCACTGCCCCGATAATCAGCATCCACAGCAGCAGTCCGGAAATGCGAATATGGCTTCCGCCCCACCACCCCAGGGCGAACAGTAGCAGAATCGACAGCAGCCCCACAGCACTGCTGAGCCACAGGATGGCCTGAATCGCAACCTGCCACGTCGCTCGACGGCGGTATTCGCGAATCAGCGCCGATACTTTGTCAGCTGCTGATAATGACGAGTTGTCTGCAACGTATGCTAGCATGGTTGACAGTGCGATCCTTCGGAACAGCGACTTTTTTTCGAATGTCCCATTTTTTTGTTTCGTTCCAATTATGGATATTACAAAATAGGCCCGATGACAAATCCATCGAGCATTCCTGTGACGCAGCCGGCGTCTTTCAAGCGCGTGGTGGCCATCCGCGGCAGTAAAGGTGGGGTGGGGGCCAGCATGATTGCCACCAACCTCGGCATTTTTCTGGCTCAAATCGGAAAACGCGTGCTGCTGGTGGACGCCGATGTGAACAACGGCGCATTGCACACCTGGCTGGGCATGACTGCACCGGAAAAATCTATCGGTGACGTACTGGTGCGGGATGCTTCCATCCCCGAAAGCGCCGTGGCCACTCCGATCACCGGATTGTATCTACTCGCCACGGTCACGCATCTCCAGGGTAGCGATTACCTGACGCGGGTGCAGATGGAGCAGTTGTGGCATCAGCTGGAGCAGGCGGACGCAGACTTTGTGATTATCGATTTGCCAAATAATATCGACGATTTCACAGTAAGTTTGTTTTGCCGCGCCGATTCCGCTGTGCTGGTATCGTTGCCGTTGCCCGATTCGGTGGAGGCGACCTATCGGTTTATGATGGCGGCCTGGTTGCACCAGCTCACGGCCGCCGGCGTGGGCCGGCATGAAACGGTAGAGCAGTTTTTGCGCGAGGTAAAAACCGCGTCCGGAAAGCCGAAAACGCCGCGGGAGGTGATCGCGCAGCTGGCTCAAATTCATCCCGATGCGGCGGAAGCGGCGATGAAACTTTCGACAGAGTTTCATCCGCAACTCATTGTAAATCAGATTAAATTGAAAGATGACGAAGACTTGGGAGATTCAATCGTCTCTGCGTCCACTCGCTGGCTGGGGGTTGTACCGATTCTGCTGGGGAGTATCGGATGGGATGACAACGTCTGGCTGGCGCAGCGCCGGGGCAAGCGACTGCTTACGGATTTCGCCCGCAGCCGCGCCTGCAAAGATTTGGAACAGATTGTGCGTAAAATGATGAGTCGCGAATACCAGGAGCAGTTGCTTCCTACGGTGATTCCGCCGGAGACCATCCGGCAGAATTATTATGAGCTGCTCGAAATCTTTCCCGGGGCATCAGAAGAAGAGGTTCGACGGGCATACAAGCAGATTCAACATTGGTTCGGGCTGGAAGGCATGTCGGTGCGGGGTGCGGCCTCAGAAGAAGAACGGCTGCAGTTTGAGCGGCTGGCGGAAACGGCCCACGCCCGATTGTTGGATCGATCCGAGAGACGGGAATACGACAAACAGAATTTTCCCGACGGATTTCATCGCGCGGCGCCGCCGGAGCTGAAACAGCGGGACAGTATTGCCGGAACCGTAAATGTGACCCAGGCATCGTTACCCACGGTGACACTCTCAGACGACGATTTTGTGGACGGCATATTTTTGGGAAAAATTCGCAGAGCCTGCAATGTGGAACTGGAAGATATTTCGAACCGCGCCAAAATATCGGTTCGCTATTTAAGAGCGATTGAGGAGGAGCGATTCAACGACTTGCCCGCATCGGTATTCACCCGCGGGTTTGTGACGGAGTTCGCCCGATTTTTAAAGATCGACCCAAAACGCGCGACCACAGATTTCATGAGCAAATTCGAGAAATCCACCGCGGCCAAAAGATAGTTTCATCCATCCGATTGCTGTGTCGCAGATGCATTGATTTCATAAAAAGAAGCGGTTACATGGTGAGCTATTGAGTTTTATACCTTGTATTTTTGTACTTGCAATACTAAATTGCAAGGTATGAAGCGTGCATTTGAACAATTACTTTCGGAATATCTGACGTTTTTTCCAGCAGTTGCCGTAGTTGGACCCCGGCAATGCGGAAAAACCACTCTTGTACGTACCCTTGATTCCTCCTGGAATTATTACGACTTGGAACGGCAGGCCGATTTTTCCGTTATATCGCACGATCCCGATCAGTTTTTCGCATTGCATCCGGAGCAGGTTATTGTAGATGAAGCACAGATCCTCCCTGCACTTTTTTCGGCACTTCGCGTTGCCATCGACGAAAACCGGGAGTACCCCGGAAGATTTGTCATCACCGGTTCCAGCTCTCCGGAGCTCCTGCACGCGATTTCGCAGTCTTTGGCAGGGCGCATCGGTGTTATCGAATTGCCCCCTTTCACCTTTCGGGAAGTCTGTACCGCTAAAAGCGTCTCTTTAACTTCGTTGATTTCCCGTCGGGCAACGCCTGAGGAATTTGAATCCTCACTTCAATTGAAGTCCGACCCTCAGGGAATCCATAAATACTGGCTGGAAGGTGGATTTCCGGAACCATGGATAAAAAACAATCCTCGATTCACAGAAGTTTGGAGGGAAAACTATTTCACTACATATGTTTCCAGAGACATCGGTCGCCTTTTTCCGCAACTCGATAGTCTTCGGTTTCAGCGGTTCGTCGGTCTGCTCGCGGGTCTTTCGGGACAAACCATCAATTATTCTGATGTCGCCCGCGCACTCGATACCACTCCCAAAACGATAAAGGAATATTTTCAAATCGCCCATGGGACATTCCTGTGGAGAAATATTCCCGCATTCCACCGCAATAGTGTAAAGCGTTTGGTGAAGCATCCGCGCGGATATATCCGCGACAGCGGCATACTGCACCACCAGCTGCGCATTCAAACAACCAGGGATTTGCTGCGCCATCCGGTTATAGGACATTCATTTGAAGGGATGGTTCAGGAAGAGTTGCTGCGCTCGTTCCAAAGCGAGGGGACCAACGTTGACTATTGCTACTATCGAACCGGTGCCGGTGCGGAGGTGGATATGGTCGTTACCGGAACGTTCGGCATGATCCCCGTAGAGATAAAATACAGTCAAAAGATCAACTCGCGCCATATCAGGGGACTTCAAAACTTTCTGGAGGAGTACAAATGTCCCTACGGCATCGTAATCAACAACGACAAGCGTGTTCAGCGCATCAGCGAAAATATCATCGCGGTTCCCTTTGCCGCAGTCTGAATCATATCGATTACTTGATTTGTACCGTATTGCATCATATTATGTTGAACGTGAAATATCAATCCACCGTGTATCAGTAGCGGTATAGTCGTGTGAGGAACCCATATATGAAACCTTCTACAGAAGTTGCTGACAAACTACTGCAGGCCGGCGTGATTTCCAAAGCAAATCACAGAAACGCCGTGGAGTACATGCACAACTTTTCCTGTCATATTATCGATGCGATTATCGACAGCAACGTGCTGGATGAAGAGACCCTCATCAAGTGGCTCGCACAGCAGTATAAGACAAAATTTGTGACGACCGGCAAGTTGAAGAAGGCGAAAATCGGTCAGAAGGTGCTGCAGAAAGTGCCGGTGGATGTGGCAATGAAATACAATGTGTTCCCAATTCTGTTTGAAGATGGAAACGCCACGTTGTCAATTGTGACCAGTGATCCGGGAAATCTACCGGTGCTCGACAATCTTCGTAAAATTGCGGAGGCCGTACACGTGCGCAGTTTTGTGGCTCGTCCCGCGGCGATTACCGCTGCGATCAATAAATTTTACAAGGGCGATATTCACGCGTTCACGTCTATCGACAAGGAGTCTATCGCCGCGTTCCAGAGCATGATGGATGTGTATGAACGCAATCTGCTCGATGAAGGAACCATGGTGGCCGCCACCGCGCAGGCGGCGGGAATGGGTCGAAAAGAGCAGGTACTGTCCGAAGAGGATCTGGAGCGAGGTGATCGCACCGGTGTGGTATCCACCGGCGCCAAAGCCAATACGGGTCTGTCCCTGGAGCTGGCCAAGGTGCTGGTGTCGCTGCTGGAAAGTACGCGTGAAAATCTGACGGGGCATTCGGTGCTCACGGCGGCCAACACCCAGAAGGTGTGCGAAAAAATGGGGCTGTCCGAATCGGAGACCAACGCCATCACCCTGGCTGCGCTGTTGCACGATATCGGAAAAGGCGGGCCGTACCATCTGACCGCGTTCAATGTGGCCGAATGGCAGGGGCACCGCACCAATGCGCAGAAGCGGTATGAGACACCGGTGCGGTTGTTTGAATCTGCTGAACTCCCGAGGTCCACGGTACAGTCTCTTCGAAGCATGTACGAACGGGTGGACGGCAAGGGGTTGCCCGACGGCTCGCGGAAAAGTGAAATTCCGCTGGGGTCAAGGATTCTGGCCATTGCCGATACCTTTGCCGACCTCACGTCGAATCCCAGAAACCCGTATCGGCGTCAGCTGACTACGGCCGAAGCGATGCAGGTGATTGAAAAGGGTAAGAATACGGTGTTTGACGGCAACTTGATCGACCTGTTCTCGTTTGTGGTTTCGGGAGATGACATCAAACGACAGTTGCTTACCGGTGCGCAGAGCATTCTGGTGGTGGATTCCGATGCGGAACAGTGCGCGATTCTGGAGATGCAGCTCACCACGCGTGGGTTCAAGGCGCGGTCGACCAAGCGGGCGGACGAAGCGGTTCGCATTCTCATCAACGAGCCGGCCAATCTGATTATCTCCGAAGTTGACCTGAAGCCGTTCGATGGGTTTGAGCTGAAGACGCGTCTTAATGAAGACAAGCGAACCGCCGATATTCCCATCATTTACTTCACATCGCGGGCGGACGGCAAAGATGTGGACCGCGGGTTCAGCCTGGGTGCCGCAGATTATCTGGTGAAACCGTCCAATATTGAAGTGGTCGCCACCAAAATCCAGAAGTTCCTGACGCGGGAAGCCCCCCGGGCCGGCGCCGGCGGCGTTTCCGGGTCTCTCAAGGAAATGTCCATTCCGGATTTGGTTCAGATTTTATCTCACGGTCAGAAAACCGGTCTGCTCAAACTGGGATTCCCCAACAATACCAATGGCGAGATTCATTTTGTTCGCGGCGATATTTACAACGCCATGTACGGCAACATTCGCGGTGAAGATGCGTTCATCGCCATGTTGAAATACCGGGAAGGAAACTTCTCCCTTGATCCGTCTTTCACTGCCGACTCGAAAGTGATCAACATGACCGCGGAGATGCTGCTTCTGGAAGGAATGCGTCGAATGGACGAGGAAAATCGCTAAGCCGGATTCCGACGGTCAGTGTCCCATGGCGCGAAATGCGTCTTCGAGTATCTGTTTTCCGTCTTCAGAGGAAATACCCAACCCGTTCGAGATATTCTGGATGAACCGCAGTTCCCCCGGGCGAAGCACGTGATCCGCAGCCACGATGCCGGTCAGGCAGCGAAGTAAATCGTGATTCACGTCGTCGCCGTTCTCTTTCAGCCAGTCCATGGTTTCATCCAACGACGCCACCGCGGTTTCGGGAGACCCCATGCCTCGAATCAACTCTTCGGGGCTGTCAAACAGCGGACTCAGCGCATCGGACAAATATGCCAGTTCCTCCAGATCAAAGCGTCCGTCCGAATGGCCCGCCAGAATTCCTCCGTACAAGAGAAAATTACTGGCATAGGTCTTCAGCGTCGGATTCAGTTCCAGCGTACACAGCAGCGAGTTGTCTTCGCTGAGCTTGTATTGTCCTTTTTGTGCGGCCATTGGGGACTCCTTTAAATGCGTAGTGTTATTTTTTTACAGTGTCAGCACGATTTTGCAAATATATAGCTTGTTTTTTTTATTTGCGATCAAATCGGTCCATCGCATGCGGTGGCTTTGCCGATCCCGCGAATCACACGCGGAAACTATTTTTTCATTTTTTCTGAACCATATTTTTTCGTCCGGGTACTTCAAAGATAGAGGAGCCTTTTTTGCTGGGGCGCATCTCGGAATCAAAGGAGGAGAAGAAGCGGTAACTTGCTGGTTCTCTTGATTTTAAGATGCGCTCCAGAAAAATTATATCTACTAATTTTTTTCAATAAATCCTTTGTGTTACAAGATACTTGAGTCTGTTTGAGGGTTTTGTGTTTTTCCACTTTGACAATGTGTTTTTGTGGTATTCTGTATTCACGGTAATGATAGACAATAAGTATACCGAGTATCCATCCCGGATCGGATATTCCAGTCGCCAGTCGGCGAATGCCTGCGACCTGTCGCATTGTCTGGACCTCGTTTTCGAGGGAGACGGCGGGATATGGCGGCACTTTCAGGGATGGAAACGAGTCAACCGAAGGAGCAGGATATGCGCAATCTATTTATCTGGATGACTCTTGCATTGGGCATCGTGTTGCTGGGCGGGGGATGTTCAGAAGATTCAGGGGGCGGCGACAGTACCGATGGGGATGCCGATTCCGACACGGATGCGGACGGCGATACCGATGCGGATGCCGATTCAGATGCGGACAGTGACGCTGACAGCGACAGCGATACCGATACGGGCACGCCGTCGTCCGGGTGCGGCAGTGAACCGCCGGGCAACGGGTCTCATACGGTGGTATCGGGCGGCGTGGACAGAACGTATATTCTGGATATTCCGCCCTCTTATGATTCCAGCACCCCGTATCCGATTGTGTTCGGATTTCACGGCATGGGAACCGACGGCGAACTGTTCAGAAGCCAGTGGTACGGCAATCTGTTGTCGGCCATGGGGGACGACGCCATCGTGGTTCATCCGGACGCTCTGGGAGACCCCACTGCCTGGGAAATGGATTTGGGCGGCGCGGACGTCGTTTTTTTTGACGATATGCTCGCACAGCTGAAAACCCGGCTGTGCATCGACGAGGATCGCGTGTTCGCCACCGGGCACAGCTCCGGCGGCTTTTTCACCAATACGCTGGGGTGTGCGCGGGGAGACGTATTACGCGCTATCGCACCGGTGTCGGGCGGAGGCCCCTGGGGCAGCTGCAGCGGACAGGTGGCGGCATGGGTAATTCACGGAACCAACGACACGACTGTGGACATCAGCATGGGCGAGGGCAGCCGGGACCACTGGATTGAAGCCAACGGATGTTCCGCCGATTCCAGCACCGACGTGTCCCCCGAGGGATGTGTCGCCTATGCGGACTGCGACAGCGCCTATCCGGTTGTCTGGTGTACCTACACAGACCCGGACAACGGACACAACTGGCCGGCTATCGCGCCCCAGGGCATGTGGGATTTTTTCGCATCACTTTGATTTAGGAGGGCACCATGCGCACATGGCTTTCATGGACAATGTTGACCTGTGTGGTGATCGGTTCGCAGTCGGCGGCCGCGGCCACTTACACGATGACCCCGGAGGACGATTGGTCAGTGCTTGAGAAAGCGCAGGCCGGGGATGTGGTAGAAATTGCGCCGGGAACGTATGATTTTCGGGTGTATCTGGAAAACGCGGGCACTGCGGCGGAACCGATTGTCATTCGAGCGGCGGACCCGGCCGATAAACCGGTATGGGATTTGGTCGGTGATGAAGACCATCTGGTGAGTGATGCGCCCGGCAGCTACACTGCGGGGGATTTGAATCGAGGATGCTGGCAGGTGGGGCCGAGCGGCGCGTACTATGACATTTCGGGTATTGTGTTTCGCAACTGCCGCGATTCCGCTTCGGCGGGGTTGAGACTGGTGAATTCCGGGCCGGTCGCGCTGACCGATTGTCTGTTCGAAAACAACACCAACGGGCTTACCGGCGCGTCCGAAGATCTGGTGGTGGAGCATTGTGAATTTCGCAACAACGGCCAGGTGTTCGAGGGCGGCAACATGACCCACAATATTTACATTTACGGCGGCAATTTCACCATGCGTTATTGCTACAATCACGACTCCCACGAAGGGCAGCTGTTCCACGTGCGGGCGGCCCATTCCATCATTGAGTACAACTGGCTGGCCAGACCGGCCGGGTATGTGGGCGATATTATGAGCTGTGAATATCTGTGCGACGGCACCGCCCAGTACATGTCGCTCACCGGCAATGTGATTATTCAGGGAACGCCCGCCAATCAGAGTCAGATTATCGCGTTGTACGATGATGAGGAAACCGGCGTGACCGAGATGAATATTGAGCTGCAGTACAACACCGTCATCGGCACCCCGCGCAACCCCGGGCAGTCGCACACGCTGCTCAATCTGCGCAACGATTCCATCGATACCCACGCGGTGGTGAACAACAATATCATTTATCAGATGGGCCAGGTGGTGGAGGTGGCCGATGCGGGGCTGTCGAACTGGTCGTTTGCGGGGGCCTTCAACTGGGTGAGTGCGGGTACCGAGCTGTCTTCACTGAGCGATAGTACGGAAGGCGCCGACCCGGGTTTCGCGGATGCGGAAGCGTTGGATTTCACCCTGACGGAATCCGGCAGCGCGGTGGATGCGGCGAATCCTTCATTGGGCACCGAACCCCAGGCGGAATACTATCTGAATGAAACCGTGGCCCGTGGATTCCGGGTTCGCGAGAGTGCGGATGATGCGGGGGCTTTTGAGTTCGGCACCAGTGGTGATGGGATAGATGCCTACGGAGAAATACCCACGGCGAGCGGTGACGGCGATGCGGACGGTGATGCGGACGGCGATGTTGACGGTGATGCGGACGGTGATGTTGACGGTGATGTTGACGGTGATGCCGACAGTGATGCCGACAGTGATAGCGATGATACCGTCACCTCCGACACCGACGGGTGCGGTTGTCGCGCGGTGGGAGAACAGCGGTCAAGAATGCATAATTTATTTCAGTTGCTGCCGTAGAAGTGGTCCACATCCGGCCAATAGCCAATGTGTTGAATTGCATCCAGTAAGACATTTCTGAATTCATCTGACGGAATTTTTAGTAAATTGTCATCCGGATCTTTAGGGTCGTCATTGGGGTTGAGAATATGGGAGTTGTTCAATATGACTGCGACACAGAATCCATTGTATTCGGGGTCATTGTTGGTGCTGTCGCTATTTTGACACCAAAACTGAGAGATTGTTGCATCAAGCGAACCACTATGCCACCACCTGTAAGCGTCTGTCGTACTGCCACCCAGTCCTTCGATATTGACCCCCTTCGCGTAGTCGTGGCCACTTGGTGCTCTCATTGTCCGATACTCATCAGCTGTTTCATTTTTCAGACCATACAAATTAGTGGCATACGGATCATAGGTACCATCCGGCTGAATCGAACCGAATTCACCACTTTGCTGCCATTCAAAACGCACCAGATCCATTGCTGGTGCCACCCAGCCACCATGAGCCGCCATTCGACGAATATTCCGTCCATCGTCTCCAGCGGGGTGATCTGTGTCACTCGGCCCTCCCTGCGGATACTCCACTTCCATGGACAGTAGTGCCGCGTTTTGCCAACCATCGGCATCCGGATTCGCGGGATCCATCACCCATGTGTATTCTGATAACGCTGTTTTTGTAATGCCGAGTGGCGCAAAAATTTCGTCGTTTACATATTCTTCATAACGTTTGCCGGTGATATGAGCGATCACCTCGCCTAAAATCATATAGCCATAGTTTGAGTATGAGAATACATCAGACATATCGGGCTCCGGCATCACCCATTGGTCCGCAGGACCAACGCCGTCGGTGTCGTTCACGGTGTGCTCAACGGTGTTTTGGATGACGGCTGGAATATCTTCCCACCGTGCAGTGTAATTTCCCTTGGATTTCAAGTCTATCCCCGGATCGATTTGCAGACCTTCGTTGATTTGATTCCTACTGCCCCAGGACCCAAGGCGATGCTCCAGCAAATGATTCAGTGTAATGGTTGCCAAATAAGAGTTGTCAGCATCAATGGTTCCATAATTGTGACCTAAAATGCCGTTATCTCCAAAAATCGGCGTATTCAGCCGACTTTCCATGTCGGTACCCTCAAATTCGTCTGGGTAATCCTGGATCAGTTTCATAATTGCTGCCGCGGTAATCGATTTTGAGATACTGGCAATACGCATACGATGGTACGGACCAGCCGGTGTCCCGCCTGTATCGGCGATACCAAATCCCTGAGCATAAACCAACTTCCCGTGATGGGAAATGGCGACAGAAGCTGCAGGTACGTGGTATTCAACCATTTTTGCTTTAATGTTATCCGCAATATATCTCGTGTCTTCGGCGCTCAGATAAACGGGTTTCCAGAACGCGCCGTATTTCACCTGACCGTCTTCCAGATAGCCGGTTACTTTTTCAAGGCGGTGGCCGGAGTACATCATATTATCGAAAATAATCTGGTAATGTTCATGGCTTCGACCGTGTACGGCGCGGCGGGGTTCAAATCGTCGTTCCCAAATGGATGCAAACACGGTATCCGTACCATTTGCATGAACGTCCAGATGGGTGATAGTGTATCCGTCGGAGGCCATATCGGTGTATGTGTTCTGATAATCTTCGTGACTGTAGTCGAATATCACCTCCGGGACAGGTCGATTGGTTTGTTCAAAAATAACGGCGTAAAGGGATTCGCCGGATGAATTTACATATCCATTGATGGCGGTTGGAACGCGACCATATACATTCCTTTGCGTTTCTTCCGCTTCTCTCAGTTGAGTGATGCTGCGGTTATGAAACGATGTCCAGCTTGAACCGGTCACTTTGTGAAAAACGGCAGCAAAAAGCGGTTCGGAGCTCCCGACATTGTAGCCATCCACACTGACAAGGCGGTAGCCTTCCTCTCCTTCCCAGTGGTCGAACATTGCCTGATATTCATCAGACGTCATACCGGTTGCATATGTCGTTGGAACGCTTCCGGTTTGAGTCCAAATCGCCGCAAATCTGGGCACCCCGTTTTCGTCGGCATAGGCATCGATATATGACATGCTATAATCTGGTCGATATTTCTTATCCATGTCGTTTAGTGTATTCTCATCCATCCCGTGATGGGTTTTATATCTGCGCCCGGTCAACGGTATTTGCCCGTGCAGTAGCTCCTCATTTTCGCCGACAACAACAATACTGGTCGTTTCTTCAAAATTAACGTTCGGCCCGTCATAGGATGGATCGTCATCCTTGTTCCATGTTGACCAGTCCGCGTAGTGAATGCCGATAGCGTTGCCTGATGTATTCGGAACGATGCCGCCGGCAGGCAGAATGTAGCCATTGTAGTCATACACAACACGATATTCGATTGCCGAAAGACGCTCAAAATATACATCACAGTAGGGTGTGTAGTAGTCTTCGGGGGACGCTGGAAGAATCTGTCCATGTTCAATCGTGAAGTAGTAATATACCTTGAAATTGCGTATCGGTGTTTCGCCAACATTTTGTAGGTATATTCTGGGTTTTAAGATGTTGGTCTCGTGGGTGCCTTCGTAACGAACAAATACTTTCAAGTGCACGTCGTCAGTGGAATCCGTATCGGGCATCTGACCTTCCGTGAAAGAAAGATTATCCAGCAAATAGGTTCCCGCGGGAGCGTTTACCGCAACAATGAGCGTAAGGTCCGAATACGAGCCATTTATTTTTGCCTGAACATCGGCCGGCAGGGAAAAAGTGAAGGTTTCAAAAATACCGGCCGATCTGCCGCTTGTACCAACGCGCCCGATTTCTCGTCGATATAGGCCCTGAGAAGGCATTTCAGCCATCAACACCACTTCTCCCCAATCCGGGGTTTCGGCAGGCATTTGTATGTCTAGGCTAATCTGTTCACCCACAGGTCCGATGCTGGAAAGATTTGCGCTGACCAGTTCGGTCCATCCGTTTACCTGAACAACCAGAGAATGGGTTCCTTCAGAATGCACAGTGGAGTTGGCATTCGAACCGAACCAGTCGTTGAAATCTTCAAATCCGAGAATAGATTGATCCGTTTCCGAAATTCTATATGGTCCGGCGTCCATGGTTTGGCTTGTCTTAGAATCGTCGCATGCAAAGACCACCACCGATAGTAGTGCCAACAAGACCATACATCCCGGTGCGCGCATGGTGGATTTAAAAAAAATGAACATTATACACTCC
>JAFGXQ010000124.1 GCA_016936575.1 Deltaproteobacteria bacterium | reverse complement strand
TGCATGCGAAGCCTTATGAAGTGGGCGATGTGGTCGGAAACACAGAGTTGAAGCCACAGTTTATCCATTCTGTGGAAGGAAATGTGGCACTGAAATTTGATTATTTTTCGATTACCACTGGGTTGGCCTATAACCTGGTTACCGACAAGGCAGAGTTTGTCCAACAGGGGGTCAATCGGACCGCTGTGAATTTGTCTGAGACAGAAAGTGTGTCGTGGGAGTCGGAACTGAAAGCCGGGTACAAGGATTGGGTAAAAGGGTATATTTCATCTGAGCTGCAGTTGACTCGACGAAATCTTGGGATGGAGGGGTATCAGGCAGAATTGTACGGTTCTGAAAACGTGATTTATCCGCCCTATATTTTCAGAGGTGGAATTCAAAGTCAGGTAGTGGATACGCCTTTGTCAGCAACGGTGAACGCTGTGTATGTGGGACCGCGTCGTTCCAGTGACATGAACAGTTTGGAAAATTTCGCTTCGTACAAGCTTCCGTCATACGTGCACCTGGGCGCATCGGTGTCGTTGCGCAACCTGGAGTTTCTGCAGGGGCGGCATACCTCATTAACCTTGAGTGTGAGCAATATCCTAAATGAACGAAGCCCGGACCCCGGATTCGCCGGTATTGATTATCCGCGCGCGTCGAGAACGTTCTTTCTGAATATTCGACAGGAGCTGTAGCCATGACAAAGAAAACAGCGCATCTGATTGGTCGACCCGCAGTGCTTGTGTGCTTGTTTGCCGTTTGGATGATTTCATGCATCGACGTTCCGGAAAACGGTGTTGACGGGGATACGGTGAAAATCGGTGCATTGTTGCCGTTTACCGGAGATTTGGCAGCATCGGGTGCGAACATTGAAAAGACGCTCATTTGGGTAACCGAGCAAATTAATGAGAACGGCGGTCTTGCCGGACGTCCGGTGGAGTTGATCACCAAAGATACGAATTCAGACGTGGTTCAAGGGATGTCGGCTGCTCGTCAGTTAATAGAGGAAGAGGGCGTTGTGGCGATTGTCGGACCCGAGTATGCGGATCTGGCGTTGCGAATGATGCCGCTTATTGCGCAGAATGATGTTGTCCAAGTTTCTGGAGGTGTATCTTCTACTGCATTTACATCGCTCGACCAAAAGGAATTGTGGTTTCGAACGTGCCCGTCCTCGTTAACCCTCGGAAGTGTGTTGGCGCAGCGAATTGTCAATGACGGCGTTCACGCTCCTCTTATTCTGCATGTGAACGATGAATACGGGACGAATTTTTCTGACATGCTGAGTATGGAATTGACTGAATACCTCGACGAAACGCCGATACAGATTGGTTTTAAATCCGGGTTGCAGTCGTACCGTACCATCTTGCGTCTGGCTCTGGACCACTCCCCCGATGCCATTGTTCTGGTGGCGTATCCGAAAACCGGAGCTACGATTATTGCCGACTGGAGTGCGATGGGGGGCGATCAGCGATTGTATTTTTCGGATTCTCTCGATAACGAAGTGTTCCTTCAGAATGTTCCACCGGGAAGTATAGATGGAATGACCGGGGTGGCCCATGCAGATAGCAGTGATACTGCGGTTTTTGCCGGGCAGTTTGAAGAACGTTGGCCCGGGGAGCAACCGTTGCTTTCCTCGTACTACAACTATGATGCATTGTCGATTTTGGCACTTGCAATCGAGGAAGCTTATGTGGAATCCGGTTCCACAGCGATTCCGAGTGCCCAGGAAATTGCGACACATATATTGAATGTTTCATCGAACTCCACGGGAAAAAAGGTGGCATGGTATGAACTTGAGTATGGATTGCATTTATTGCGCAACAAGGATGTGGCGGCATACGCGGGGATAAATTATCGTGGTGCTTCGGGGTTTGTCGAGCTGGATGAACACGGTGAAATATTTTCGGGATTAGCAAAACTTTGGACGGTTTTAGACGGCCAAATTGTGTACGGTGAAAATGTGGCGGGTTTGCCCGTATCAACTCAGGTGGAGGAATAGTCAGTTCCCACCTGCGAAAGGGAAAACAGATGTCAAGGATTGAAAAACAGTTGATTGCGCTTATTTGTCTTTTGCTTTCCACCTCACTTTTTTCATGCGGGTCGGATGAAGAAAACGAGGCGGACGATGGAGATGCGCTGACCATTGCCTGGATTCCGAAGGAAATGGGAAATGAGGTATTTCAAATCGGTCTGGATGGCGCTAATTTGAAAGCGTTGGAGTTGACGCAGAGCACCGGTAGAGACGTGGAAATTATGTATGTGGCGCCTCAGGATGCGGCGGATATTCAAGGACAGCGGGATTCGATTCAGGAGGCCATTGACGCCGAGGTGGATGCGATTGCGATTTCATGTTCCAGCCCCGAGGTGGCGTCAAAAGTGGATGAAGCGATTGCCGCGGGAATCCCCGTGATGGCGTGGGATTCGGATTGCCGCTACCCAAATGGAGACGCATCCGGGAGAATTACCTATTACGGTATTGACTGTCGTACGACAGGTCAGACGGTTGGGGAGTTGACCGGCGCTGTATTGACCGAGGGAATGATTGAAAAACCATGGAAGGTGGGAATATTCAGTGGTGTTCCGTTGTCGGGAAATCTTCAGGAACGCGTGGCGGGCGTGTGGGATACGTTGAAGGCCGAGGGGGCGTGTGTATACGAAGGCGCCACTGACCCTCAGTTGGTGATGTGCTGGCCGACGGCCCTGGAAGCCGCGCCGGAAACTGCGACGTATCACGTGTATCGCGACGAGCCCGAAAAGTGTCAAAACGCATATGATGAAAATTCCTGCGCAACGGTTTACGCTGAGTACGAAACCGAAGCGTGCGGCACACAGCTTGATGAGATGGTTTCTCGTGATAGAGATGGGGACGGGGAGGCCGATTTGGATGCCGCGATACTGATAGGACTATGGCCGCTATTCGCGTATAGCGCGGATGCCGCGACGAACGGAATTCCCCAGTGGACTGCGCGCATGCAGGATGGAACATTGAAAACTATCACGTATGATACCCTGAAGTTTCAGATCGATATGGCGAATGCGGGATTGATAAACGCCATGGTTGGACAGAAATATTGGGGCTGGGGATATGATGTGATTCAGATGATGTACGATTATCTGGAAAACGGTGCGCAGTATGATTCCGCGTTTTACGATTCAGGCGCAGATGTGGTGTGCCCCAACAACTGGGATGAAATGTCGCTAATGTGGACTTCGAGTGATTTTACACAGGAACTGTCCGCATGTACGCTGTTGGAGTAGTCCCCCCCCGAAACATGTCCCGGCAGGCGGCAGGCTAAAGACTGTTCACGATCAATCCTTCACTGAGAAAATTGCGGAAGCGAAAAATAAGTTGCGTCAGGTCGCTCCGCAATTCACCCACTCCCCAGTTCCATTCGCCGGGAATAATGTTGGGGTCTTCGGCCACCGAGTCGGCAATTTGCGCTTCCCATCGATTCAGGTCGTCCAGCATTTGCTGCAGCTGAAACGGACCGTTTAAAAACGCTTCTCCGGCTGTCACGTATTCGTTCCAGTGGTTTTGCACCACCATGGCGTGAAAGTGATCGCAGCCGGGCGGTTTGGTATAAGAGTTGCCGTTCCAGATCAGATAGTTTGTGTAGCAGTCGGGGGGCACTTCGTTCCAGTCGGGAACCCCGTTCACATCGGTGAAGTCGTCGGGGTAACTGAGCGACAAATCCATATCCCACGGGATCATCACAAATCTACCGCCCGGCTCCTGTTGATAAATGTAGAAGTTCTTGGTGTGGCCGGTGTTCGGCTCTGTGGATGCCTCCGGTGCATAAAAACGCGTGATGCCGTCCACGTTGGTAATGGCTCGATCAACGACCATGTAGCGCAGAAAATGTTCGATTTCAAAATAGGGAACAACGGTACTGTCGAAATTGCTGACGGTCGAATCCTGAATGGCGTGTGCTAAACTCAGCACTTCAGAAACATCGCTGATTTCTTCGTTGGTTTTCAGGTCTTCACGCCATCCTTCTTCTTCGAGTTCAGTCCACCACGATTCTTTGTACAGATTCCCATCGCCCGCGTCAGGCCAATGTCGGTCGGTAAACCGTCCGTCCACCTGCTCAATCATGGCGAATAGACCGGCGTATTGGCCGTTTACAACCACGCGTGCGTGTCCGGAGCGGGGCGCAGGTACGCCGAATGCGCGAAACAGCTTGTAGGAGAGCCTGTCTTTCAGCTTAGAATAGTCGGAGTTCAGTGCGTGCAGATTGATGCGTTTCAGCCCAAACAATCTCGTGGTTTCCACATATTCACTGAATTTGATTTTTATCGACAGTTTTTTACAGCGGTCCTCGTCCACGCGAACCCCGAATTCATCAAAACAGTAGTGCAGGGAGCTTGCGCCCTTGTAGCGAACGCCCACTTGCCCCAGCGCCATGTCGTCAAAAGAAACCGTCGCGGGAATGTATTCTTCGAGCAGGGCGTTTTCTTCCATCAGCGTCGCATTCTCGGGGGTAATGGTAATATAGAAAGTATGAAGCGCGGCGTCCTCAAACGGCGGCTCTGTATCGGTAAACCAGCCGTTATAGACGCTGTCCGAATCGGTTGAATCCGTATTTGTATCGGAAGATGTATCCGTTTGGAGGAGTGACGTATCAGAATCTGCAGCACTATCGCCGTCCAGGAACCCGGAATCCGTATCGATTGGATCATCTGTCCCTTCGGCGCAGGCGAAGAACAATCCATATATTCCAGACAATAAAAAGATGCGAATGAACGTTTGTTTCATGAAATATATATACATTATATTCCAGCAAAAGTTGCGGCTTAATCCAACAATTCGGTAGTGTGGGGGCAATGCGATATCATTTTGGCGGGGCTTGAGCATTTTGATATGCGCATTAGGTTGCACGTACGCGGTTTCGCGCTATATATCAGAGTCGAAATAATTTTTCAGATGTTTGGAACGATTGCAGCAGGGAGCATTGTCATGAATACACTGTCTGTTTCTAACGATGAATTAGTGTTAGAAAACGAAAGGCTGAAAGTGATGCTCGCAGAGCTCCAAGGGGAACCATGCCGCTCCGGGAATGAGGCACGTTTTTACCAGCTCATGCGATTGGCGGCCATTCCGATGTCCCATGTTGACAAAGAGGGAAAAATTCTATTTTTAAACGATCAATTTGTCGAAACTTTTGGGTACAATTTGACAGACATCCCGACTTTGGACGACTGGTGGCAAAATGCGTATCCGGATGAGGCATACCGAGGCTGGGTTTTAAGTACCTGGAACCAGGCGATACAAGATTCAATACAGACTGGAAATCCGATTCGTTCTGAGGAATACCGAGTGACGTGCAAAGACGGAAGCATCCGGGATGTAGAAATTTCCGGGATTACCGTCGGCGATGATTTTATGGCAACGCTTCACGATCGAACCCCGATTCGGCAAGCGCAAAAAGAACTTGGTATAAGTGAGCAGAAATTCAGAACGATTTTTGATTACTCAACCGTTGGGAAAAGTCTCACCGGCGCAGACGGCACCTTGCTTGAAATCAATCAGGCGTTTGCCTCGATGCTTGGATATACCGTTAAGGAAATGGAAAAAATTAGTTTTGCGAAAATTACACATCCTGACGACGTGGCCGAATCCAAACAGTTGGTTCAAGACCTGCTTGCGGGTATAGCCGATACGCGAAGAATTGAAAAACGCTATATTCATAAAGACGGATCCATCGTATGGACATTGGTAAGTACCCGGCTGCTGCGCGATAGTCAGGGGAACCCGGTGTATTTTATCACCAGCATTGATAATATCACGCCGCTCAAAGAAATGATGGCGCAATTGGAACATTCCAATTCAGAGCTGGAGCAATTTGCGTATGTGGCGTCGCATGACCTACAGGAGCCGCTCCGAATGGTGTCGAGTTACACCCAGTTACTTGCGAAAAGATACAAGGGAAAACTCGATAGTGATGCAGATGATTTTATTCAGTTCGCGGTGGACGGCGCTAATCGAATGCAGCAGCTGATACAGGATTTACTTCAGTTTTCGCGGGTAACCACACGCGGCATGCCGCCCGAACCGACAGATACGCACGCCGTTATTGCCGAAGCAATGAAAAATCTGGAAGTGCTGATTACTGAGAAAAAGGCGTTGATTACCACCGATGAATTGCCCGATGTGAAGGCCGACAAAGGGCAATTGGTAAGGGTATTTCAGAATTTATTTTCGAACGCCATCAAGTTTTGTGAAGCATCTCCGCCCACAATTCATTTGTCTGCCGAACCGAATCAACACATGTGGCAGTTTTGTGTGGCTGATAACGGTATCGGGATTGCTCCTCAATACTTTGAAAAAATTTTTCAGGTATTTCAACACCTGAACTCAATAAAAGACTATGCCGGAACAGGAATTGGATTGGCCATCTGCAAGCGCATCATTGAACGGCATGGAGGGAAAATCTGGGTTGAAAGCGAACCGGGAAAAGGAAGCCGCTTCTATTTTACGCTTCCCAGGAAGGAGTAAAAGAATGGGTAGTACCGAAGTGAATATTATTGATATTTTATTAGTTGAAGACAACCCTGGAGATGCCCGATTGGCGCAGGAGGCGTTGAAGGACAGCAAGCTGAAAAACAAGCTGTTCCATGTGGAGGATGGCGAACAGGCGATTCAGTTTTTGCGGAGGGAAGGTCAGTATACGGATTCGACAAAACCGGATTTGATACTACTGGATTTGAACCTGCCGAAAAAAGATGGACGCGAAGTCTTGGCCGAAATTAAAGAAGATCCCTCTCTAAAAGCGATTCCGGTGGTGATTTTGACCACATCGAATGACATGGCTGATATTCTAAAATCATACAATTTGCATGCAAATTGTTACATAACGAAACCGATTGATCTTGATCGCTTTATCGAAGTTGTAAAATCTATCGAAGATTTTTGGTTGTCTATTGTGAAATTACCCAAATCTTTATGAGATAGGGGGAATCATTGCCTATTGTTTCGGCATTAACAACACATCGTTGACTTTACACAGCAATTCCTTTGCTTTAAACGGTTTTGCGAGAAATGCGGCTTGTGGTTTCAATACACCGTAGCTGGCCAAGTCTGTATCAGTGTATCCGGACATATACAACACCTTGACTGACGGACATATCTGTTGAATGCGTTTCACCAGCTCGGCGCCCCCCATTTTCGGCATAACCACATCTGACAAAATGAGGTGAATTTTATCTCCGTTGCGTTCGCATTCCAGTAGTGCCTCTCCACCGTTGGCGGCAGCGATAACGTCGTAGCCTGCGCTGATTAGGATTCGTTGCGTAATGGTTCGAACCGCTTTGTCGTCCTCCACAAGCAGAATGGTCGCATTCGCAATGGGCTGTGAAAAGTCGGGTTGGCTTTCTCTGTCTGCTATTTCACCAGATACCTGAGGTAGATATATATCGAAAATTGTTCCCCTTCCTTCTGTGCTGTTCACCTCAATGATTCCGTTACTTTGTTTCACGATGCCGTACACCGTTGAAAGTCCGAGTCCGGTTCCCTTGTTTTTGGGTTTCGTGGTGTAAAATGGTTCGAATATGCGTGTGCGCACGCTGGCAGGCATTCCAATGCCGGTATCTTCGACCCGTATGTGAATGAACTGTCCTTCTCGGGCGTATGGGTGGTCGGTTACAAATTGAGAATCGATTGTCGCATTGCGGGTGCTGATGATCAGTCTGCCGCCGGTGGGCATCGCATCTTTTGCGTTGACCACCAGATTCATGAACACCTGGTCCATTTGCGATGGGTCAGCAAATACGATGCCGATGTTTTCGTCATACGCGGATTGTAATTCGATGTCTTCGCCGATAAGGCGATGAAGCATTTTTTCCAAATCTTTAAGCAAACTATTTATATTTATAATCTCCGGTTCCATGACCTGCTTTTTGCTGAACGCCAGCAATTGCCGGGTTAGGGAACTACCGCGTTCTGCCGCTTTCAGAATTTGGTTCAAGTCTTTTTTTAGCGGATCACCGTCTTTCAGTTCATCGATGCCGAACTCTGCAAAACTGGTTATTACGGTCAGTAAATTGTTGAAGTCGTGCGCAACCCCTCCCGCCAACTGGCCGATTGCTTCCATTCGCTCATACTGATGAATTTTTGTTTTGCTATCGGCCAGTTTTTTTTCAGTCTCCTGTCTTCCAAGGGCGTATCGGAGCGCTCTTGTGACAGTTTGGGTGTCAACTTTTCCCTTTGTTAAATAGTCCTGCGCACCGGCCTCAACCGCTCGTACAGCGAAATCATCGTCTTCAAAACCGGTGAGAACGATGACAGGAATGTCTGGAAACTTCCCATGAAATCGAACCACCGTTTCAAGCCCCTGACTATCGGGCAGTCCCAAATCTAAAAGTGCAACCTGTATGGATTCATTGATTCCAATATCAGTGGCTTCAGTAAGTGTTTGTGCCGTGCATAATTGAATATCCAGTGTGGACCGAGACAGGATTTCTTTCAGCAATAACGCATCTCCCGGGTTGTCTTCAACCAAAAGAACGGTCAACTTTCTGCTCATTGCGACTCTCCTATAATGGCGTTATGAAGGAAGTGAGATATAGAATTGACTTCCTTTTCCCAGAACACTTTCTACCCATATTCGCCCGTGATGCCGCTCAACGATTTTTTTTACAATGGATAGCCCTATTCCCGTTCCGGGGTATTCTTTGCGGGCATGCAATCTCTGGAACACTGAGAATATTCGATCGAAGTGTTTTGCATCGATGCCGATGCCATTGTCTGAAATACAGAGTATATTTTCATCTTTTTCAGGTTTGTACGAAACAGTGACGTGCGGCACTTCATTGTGGTTGAATTTAATCGCGTTTCCGACGAGGTTAAGAAATACTTGGTACAGTTGGTTTTTATCTCCGGTGACTGTTGGAAGCGTTGGGTCGATCTCGAGAAGTGTGCTCGTTTTTGCCAATCGAAATTGTAAATCATGACGAACATTCCCGAGCGTTTCGTTCAGATGAACATCTTCAAAATCAGACCCTTTGGTGGTTATTCTGGATAGCTGAAGCAGGGCCTCAATCAATTGCTTCATTCTGTCAGCGCCATCGGTGATATAATCCATGTAGGTCTGTGTGTCTTCGTCAAGTGGGTGGTCACATTTTTTTTTCAGCAAATTTGTGAAGCTGGTTACCATACGCAGCGGTTCCTGTAGATCATGCGACACAATATAGGCGAATTCTTCGAGCTCCCGGTTGGAACGCTCCAACGCCGCATTGCTTTTTTCGAGCTCTTCGAGAGTGCGCTTTTGTTCAATAATATGCCAGGTTGCCTCCGCGATATCTGTAACTGCGGTGACATCGTTTTGATTGTATGGCGTCGGCTTATTCCCCACCCCAAGAATGGCGACAATTTTGTTGTTGCGAAACACGGGAACGACCAATTCGCGTATTACCTTTGCGTGGCCTTCGGGAAGACCTTTTTTATTGGGCAAGGATTCGTAGTCATTATGAATCACAGCTTTTTTTTCACGTACGCAATCAATCCATACACCCGCTTCCGCCATGTCGTAGTGAAGACCTTTTCCTTTTGCCTGACAGAATTCATTCAGCGTTCGCGTGGACCATTGTTGAAGTGACAAAGTTTTTTGGTCGGCATTTACAAAATGATAAAATCCAATCGGACTGGCAACGCGTTCGGTGATTTGATCGAGCGCGTGTCGAATCAGGTCGTCCAAACCTGCCACTTGCGCGTATTCTATGAGGTGGAGTCTCAGTGCCAGAAGGTCTCTATCACGCAAGCCGGATGGAACGGCAATTGATTCCGCAGCTATGTTCCCTGTGCACGACACTAGTTTGTTGTCTCCTTCTGTTTTTCGGCCAAGTGCGAATTGACGATTTGCTGCACAAATTTTCGATTGAAAGGTTTGTCAATAAGAACATTGTCAATATGCTGCAGGTATTTTTTTGCATTGTCTGTAAAAATTCCCCCGGTCATAAACATTACGTCCGCCGCCAGTTGGGGGATATGTTCAGACAGCCATTTGTGTACATCGATACCGCTGGTGTTGGGCATCATCAGGTCACATAAAATCAGATCAAAATCGGCGTCGTGTGTGAGTAATTCTATGGCGTCTTTTCCACTTGATGACTCGACTATTGTGTAGGTTCTCAAAATGCGTTTCAACGCGATTCGAATTCCTTCTTCGTCATCAATCAACAAGATTCGGCCCGATACAGGGGGAAATTCCATTTCGTCGAGTTTTTGCTCCACAAAACGGGTGATCTTCTCTTTGTGTATGGGAAACAGCAGAGTCACAGTGGTCCCTTCTTCCAAGGTGCTTTCGATCGCGATGTTTCCCTCTAGTTCGGTGACAATGTTCTTACACGTCGCCAAACCCAAGCCTGCACCGGTAGCGTCTTTAGTTGTGAAAAAGGGATCATAAATCTTGGAAATATTTGCGGGAGAGATTCCGGCTCCGGTATCGGTCACTTGTAAACAGGCACGGTTGTCCTTTGCGAATGTACGAATGGTAATGGTGTTGTTGTTGACGCCACCCGGTGAAATTGCCTCTGCCGCATTGAGCAGCAAATTTAAAATGCATTGGGCCAGTCTGCCGGGAGAAGCGAGTATTGTCGGTACGGCATTGAATTCCCTTACCAGTTTTGCGCGGTATTTGATTTCGTAAAGCGCCAGGTTGATTGCGGCTTCAATTGCCGACTCCAGAAAAACCGGTCGAATTTCTTCGCGTTCAGATAAAGAAAATGCACTGAGAGAATTTGTGATTTCTTTGATACGAAACAGCCCTTCCTGAGCCAAATGCAGGCGCTTTTGAATGTCGTCATCTAATACACAACTGCTCAAATGATCTAAAATTTTGCAGCATTCCGGTGGCGCCTGACCCTTGTGAGCGCGCAGTGCTTCTGCTGCGGATTTGATTTCATTGAGGTCTTCGATAATGGAGTCAAAGCTGTAGCAGGTGTATGACAAGGGGTTGTTCAACTCATGACAGATTCCCGCAGCCAGTCTTCCCATGGACGATAGTCTGTCGGACTGTGTGATCGCCGCCTGCAGTTTGTGACTTTTCTCTTCAGCGATGTGACGACGCAGAACCAGGGCAATCAGGTCGCCGAATGCCGCCGCGATACGTACATCGCGCGATGTGAACCCGCCGGTTTTCTGTGCGAATCCCATCAGACCAATCGTGGTTTTCCCAACGATGAGAGGTGCAAATAAGACATTGTTCAGTGTAACGTGACCGTTCGGCAAAAAAGATGGGAATTGGGAGCTGTCGAAGTCATTATGGTAAACAGGTCGTCCTTCGTGGTATGCGTCGGCGCGCAATCCGCGAATGGGCATTGGTATGCTCGGATCAACCGTGCACGTAAGGCCGCCTGTCTCTAAAAACAACACCTCGTTTTCGGTTTTGTCCTCAGATAGCAGCGCAACATATCCGCATGTGGCCCCAATGAGAATGCGACACTGATCGTAGATGGAACGCGCAGCGTCGGAAAAATTGTCGATTGAAAGCGCGGTTTTGGTTGCCGCGAACAATGCATTGGTTTCATTGGTAGAACGCTCCTGTTCCATTTCGAGCGAACGACGGGAATGAATATCTTCGACACCTACAACAACTAATTGCGGAGTGTTGTTTTCATCTTGAATGAGCGTTGCTCGAACAGAAACCCATCTCCATACGCTCTCGCCTGTGAGGCAGCGGTTTTCAAACGGGTAGTCCGGATTATTTCCGGCCAATAGGGATTCAAAATGTTTTATGCTCCGGAATTTGTCGTCCGGGTGGAACAGTTCGCTGAGTTCTTTGCCCGCGAATTCTTCGGCGGTGTACTCCAGCATACTGAGCAGCTCGGCGTTTGCTTCGACGACGATGCCGTCCAGTTGAACCAAGGCGAGTCCCACGGGCACAATTTGAAATAGATTCTGTTTTGTTTCGCTCAGCAATTTTGGGAGCGTTTCAGATGAGCGGTTCATTTTTTCCCCCAGGTAAAATGAAATTGAAACGTCGTCACTTCGATCGTTATCTACAAAATGTAGCGCCATTTCGCCTTCCGTCAATTTTCAGATGCGGCGTCGGGGATTTCGAAACTATAGCCAGTGATGCCAAGTTGCAACCGGCACTTGTTTTCTAGGACTTGGCTTCGCGGTGGAGACTGGGGCTAGATCGGATACCTATGATTTTGGGCATTTTAACTATCGGTTGTTGTTGCATTGGGCATTAAGCTTCAATTCAAATTGTCGTTAACATCGTTGGATATTTTTTTGTCGAATACCGGAGCGGTTAGATGGCAAGGCACCAGGTAGTATTTATTGATGATGAACCTCATTTTCTGGATGGGTTGAAACGGATTTTTCATCCGTATCGAAATCTTTGGGACTTTGTGTTTACAACTGATCCGGAAGAAGCGATTCGCTGTGCCGTTATTGATCGGGATACGGTGTTTGTTTCTGATTTGATGATGCCGCGGATGAACGGTATTCAGTTGTGCCATGCGATTCGGGCGAAGGCACAACACAACAAGAATTCATCCATCTATTTTATTATTCTTTCCAATGCGAAAGATACTGAAAACAAGACTATCGGATTGGAGAGCGGTGCGGACGATTACGTGGAAAAACCGTTCAAGTCAGAGGAGCTCATCGCTCGTATTAAAATTGGAATGCGACTGCTTGAAGCGAAAGATGAATTGCGTGAGGCTAAAGTTCGAGCGGAGCGGGCGAGCGACGCCAAAAGTGAGGCACTGGCCAATATGAGTCACGAAATCCGAAACCCGATGAATGCGATTTTCGGAATGTCTTCATTACTGTTGGATATGGAGTTACCAACGGATGTGGCGGAGATGGTTCAAACAATTACCACCGCATCAGAGGGATTGTTGCATCTGCTGAACGATGTGTTGGATATTTCAAAAGTGGAGGCCGGAAAATTTGAGCTCGACCGGTATGAGTTCGATTTGGAGGAAGTCGTACAGAATGTCGTTGCCATGGCGAACGTCACCGCGAAGCAGAAAAAAACAAATGTGAACTGTCAGTTTCCGAAGAACGAGATTGGTCTACTAATGGGGGATGCAAAGCGACTGAAGCAGGTGCTGGTGAATCTAACCGGGAACGCTATCAAGTTTACGACAGATGGAACTGTAACGATTGGGGTTCGGGTTGAAAAAGAGGAGACCAGCTATATTCGTTTGGAGATTCGGGTGAGTGATACCGGCATTGGTATTCCAAAAGAAAAACAGAGCAAACTGTTCCAGTCGTTCTCGCAGGCGGATGTCAGCACCAGCACCCAGTATGGAGGAACCGGTTTGGGTCTGGCCTTGTCACAGCAGATTGTGCAGATGATGGGGGGCGAAATCACTTTGCACAGTGTGGAAGGAAAAGGAACCACATTTTCGTTCTCGGTTCTGTTTGGAAAGTCGAAAAATGCGAAGAAACAGCACGTATCGGGCGCGTCTGTGTACAGCCCCATCGCCAACGGCGATGCGATCAAGGTGTTGGTTGCGGATGACAATGTGGTGAATCAGAAAGTTGCTGCCATGATGTTGAAAAAGCTGGGCGTCCATGCCGATACCGCGGCGGACGGAACCGAAGTGATTACGAAGATGCAGCAGTCTTTTTACAACATGATTTTGATGGATGTGGAGATGCCTCATGTGGATGGGCTCGAGGCGACCAGACAGATTCGCGCAGGAGGTCTGCCGTTTAAGAATCAGACACCCAAAATTATTTCTATGACCGGTCATGCCATGAAGGGTGACGAAGAACGATTTTTGGAGGCGGGAATGGATGGGTATTTGACAAAGCCGATACGACCGGAACAACTAAGGAGCGAACTGATTAAGTTGACGCAAGTGGCGATTTAATTCGTTTGAACGTTTGGGGGGACATTCGATGACAGAACAGATTCAAACGCTTATCGTTGAAGATTCCAGGTTGGATGCCAAGATTCTTCAGGGATTGATGGCAAAATCAACGGTGTATGATTTCGACGCACTAGTGGTGACCAGTGGCGAAGATGCGAGGACACGTGTGTCGGAATCGGTGTTTGATCTGATGCTGCTCGATTTGGGACTGCCGGACAGCGCCGGCGTGAACACGCTGGATAAACTTGCGACCTTGATGGAAAAAATTCCGGTGATTGTTTTAACAGGTGATGACGATATCGATTTGGCTACCAAGGCGCTGCAGAACGGGGCACAGGACTATCTGGTAAAGGGGAGTATTGATTTGCCGACAATCGAGAAAACGGTGAGGTATGCATTGGAACGCCACAAATTGCGTATCCAACGGGATGCAAATTTATTGTCACTTCAGGAAGCTCAGCAACGAACCAATCGCATGTTGGCGGCCCTGGATAAATCAAATCAGAAATTGGAAGACGAAATCGCAAAAAGTCGGTTGTTGACCACCGCAATTGAACAATCTGTGGAGTCAGTCGTGATCACCGATGTTGACGGTATCATAATGTATGCGAATAAATCGTTCGAAAATGTGACCGGCTATTCAGTGGCAGAGGCACTTGGAAAGAATCCTCGCATTTTAAAAAGCGGTCTGCACGACGAAACGTTTTATGCCGCGCTGTGGAGGCAATTGACGACCACTGGGATTTGGACCGGGCGTATCAAGAATAAGAAAAAGGATGGTTCGATTTTTGAAGAAGACGCGCGTATTTCGGCCGTGCGTGATGAGAACGGCACCGTGACCAACTATGTCGCAGTAAAGAAAGATATTACCCATGAAGCGGCGTTGGAGCTGCAGCTGATGCAGGCGCGCAAGCTGGAGTCCATCGGTCAGTTGGCAGCGGGTATCGCGCATGAGATTAATACGCCTTCCCAGTATGTGGGTGACAATATTCGGTTTTTGCAGGAGGCTACCGAAGGGTTTTTAACCGTACTCAATAAGTATGAAGAGATTTCCAAGGAGATGTGTCCGGAGTTTAAAGCCGGTGAGCTGTATGAGTCTCTTCAGTCCGCTAAAGAAGAGGTGGACCTTGAGTTTTTGGTAGAAGAGGCGCCCAGCGCGATTTCTCAATCGCTCGATGGAATACAGAGAATTACAAAAATTGTTTTGGCCATGAAGGAGTTTTCCCATCCCGGAACAGAACAGATGACCGTTAATGATATCAATAAAGCAATTCAAAGCATCATTACGGTTGCCTCAAATGAGTGGAAGTATGTGGCCGCGGTGGAGACAAATCTTCAGGATGGTCTTCCGATGGTTCCTTGTTTTATGGGAGAAATGAATCAGGTGTTTTTAAATATTATTGTCAACGCAGCCCATGCAATTGGTGAGGCGCAAGTAGACGCTGGAAAAATTTGCATCCGAACGGTTTTAGAAAACCAACATGTTCGCGTAGACATATCAGATAACGGGACGGGTATTCCGGAAAGCATTCGAAACAAAATATTCGATCCGTTTTTTACTACAAAAGAGGTGGGCAAGGGCACTGGTCAGGGGCTGGCAATGGCGTTCAGCACCGTAGTCGATAAACACCGTGGACAACTGCTGGTAGATTCAAAAATGGGCGAGGGAACCACATTTTCGATTTTATTGCCCCTTTCACAACCCGAGGAAGGAAGCCCAAATGCTCAGTGACATTGCAAATGAGTTTTTTTCCCGAGTGGTGATTGTTGAGAACGATGAGAATGATGCGGTCATTTTAGATCGCATACTTCAACGGACGGGAGTATCGTTGGAGAGCAGTTGGGTGGAATCCCTGGATGGACTGAAAATACTGTTGAAGACCGATTCTGTGGATTTGGTAATTTGTGATTATAATTTGGGAGTCGATTCTGCTGTAGATGTGATTCGAATGCTTCGCGAGTGGGGGTATCAAATACCGGTTATTGTGGTGTCTCACCACATCGGAGAGAAAGCGGCGGTGGAGGTGATGCGGGCCGGCGCGTGTGATGTGGTGAACAAAGTGGACTATAAGCATTTGGTCGCTTCGGTTTCAAAAGAGTTGTTAGAACTCGACCGTCAAATCGAGCGGGAAAAATTTGAATCAAAATTATATGACATCGATAAAGAGCGTCGGTCCCTCCAGGATGCATTGCAGAAGGTGCAGGAAGCGGAGTCGCATTCGAAGTCGTTGCTTGCCCAATTAAACAAGGTGTTTGAGAGGTCTCCCGATGGCATGCGGGTAATCGATAGAGAATTCAATGTGGTTCGTGTGAACAGCAACTACTTGAAATATTCAGATTCCGAGTCTCGTGAATCTGCGTCCGGCAAGTGCTACGATTTTACCCACCGCGAATGGTGTTATACCGACGATTGCCCGCTGCGCCGTGTAATGAAAGGCGAGGATCGATTCGAATATCATCTGAAATTGA
Source organism: Deltaproteobacteria bacterium (assembly GCA_016936575.1). Classification (GTDB taxonomy): domain Bacteria; phylum Myxococcota_A; class Polyangia; order JAAYKL01; family JAAYKL01; genus JAFGXQ01. The sequence goes on along the minus strand of JAFGXQ010000124.1, from coordinate 5,326 downwards.
AAGGCAAAAAAGGGGAAGAACGACAGTTCGTTTTAAGTATATCCGGCCTGCAGGATGACCAGGGAGAAATTGACGGTCTGGTGGAGAACCTGCGCGACGTGACGGAGTGGCACAATATGCAGCGCCAAATGCTGCATGCCCAGAAAATGGAATCCATCGGTCAATTGGCGGCGGGAATTGCCCATGAAATCAACACGCCGACACAATTTGTCGGTGACAACATTTCTTTTTTGAAAGACGGGTTCAATGATTTGATTGGATTGCTAACCGTATTTAACGAAACAATGGAAAAAGCCAAAGACGAAGGATGCACGCCGGAGCTGATTCAAAAAGTAGAAGAATCCAGGACAGAAGCCGATGTCGAGTTTCTGATGGAAGAAATTCCCCAGGCGCTTTCGCAGTCTGCCGACGGCGTATCCCGAATTGCCAGTATCGTGAAAGCAATGAAGGAATTTTCGCACCCCGGCAGTGAGGAGGCGGAGCTTTTTAACGTGAATCAGAATATCCAAAACACCGTCACTGTCGCACGGAACGAATGGAAATATGTATCTCGTGTAGATATGGAGTTCGGTTTTAACCTGCCTATGGTTAGGGGGTATCCTGGGGAATTCAATCAGACCATATTAAATATGATTGTGAATGCGGCCCATGCCATTGAAAGCAAGAGCGAGAACATGCCGGGTTGGAAAGGAAAGATCGGTTTGAAAACGTACTCGCATCTCGGATATGTCGTGATTGAGGTATCAGACAACGGCGGCGGCATTCCCGACGATGTGAAAGGGCGTATTTTTGATCCGTTTTTTACCACCAAAGGGGTCGGGAAAGGAACCGGTCAGGGTCTCGCCATCGCCCATTCGTCGATTGTGGATAAGCACAATGGCAAGATTGAAGTGGACTCAACCGTGGGGGAGGGAACCATGTTCACCATTACTTTGCCGTCTGTTGAGCTGGAAAACTCGGAGGTGCCGAAATGAAGAAGCGTATATTATTTGTAGACGACGAACCGAATGTGCTTCAAGGCTTGAAACGGATGCTGCGACCGATGCGAAATGAGTGGGACATGGTATTTGCCGGTGGGGGAGAAGACGCGCTGGCTACGATGAGCAGTGCGGAAGATCCTTTTGATGTGGTGGTTTCAGATATGCGCATGCCCGGTATGGACGGCGCCCAGTTGCTTACTGAGGTCACACGGCGGTATCCGAATACGGTGCGAATTGTGCTTTCCGGGCAATCCGAAAAGGAAGCGATTTTTAAGGCAATCGGCAAAACCCATCAGTATCTCTCCAAACCCTGCAACCCGGATGTATTGAAGCAGACGGTTGCCAGGGCGTGCGCGCTTCGTGACTTGTTGTCGAACGAGGGGTTGAAATCGTTGGCTTCTCAGATGGACCACATGCCGAGCATGCCCGAAATATATATGGAGCTGGTGGACGAGCTGAAGGAGGACAGCCCCTCTTTGCAGCATATTTCGCGGCTGATTTCACAGGATGTAGCGATGACGGCGAAAATACTGCAACTGGTGAACTCTGCTTTTTTCGGTATTCGTCGCCGGATTACCACCGTGGAGATGGCCGTGAATTATCTGGGCCTTGAAAACGTGAGTTCGCTTGTACTCGCGGCAAACGTATTCAGTCAGTTTCAGCAGAGTGCAAAAGTGAAAGGGTTTTCGATGGAGGCGCTGTGGAGCCACAGTGGCCAGGTGGGACGCTATGCGCAATCGATTGTGAAGCAGGAGGAGCGATCAAAAGAAGAAGTGGACGATGCAATGACTGCCGGACTGCTTCACGATTGCGGAAAGCTGATATTCGCATCGAACATGGCACGCGAATATGAGGATGCACTGCAATTGGCCGAGAAAGAAAAACTATCTTTGAATGAAGCGGAGGAGCGAGTTTTGGGCACCAACCATGCAATCATGGGTGCATACCTGCTCGGTGTGTGGGGACTCCCCGATGCTATAGTGGAAGCGGTGGCATTTCACCATCATCCGGAGAAATGCCCGTCATCCGGGTGTACCGCGCTGGCTGCCGTGCATGTGGCAAATGCGGTAGCGCGGTCGGGAAAAGAGAAACCGAAGATTTCGCTCAACTATATGAGCAGTTGCGGTTTGACAGATAAAACTCCGGATTGGATTTCGGCATTGTTGAAACAGTAACAGGAGTGTGTGTATGAAGGACAAAATACTGCTGGTAGATGATGAACCGAATGTGCTGTCCGGGTACAAACGGGGGCTGAGACAACGATTTGACGTGTACACGGCGGAAGGGGGCGAAAAGGGGTTGGAGGCGGTGCAGTCCCATGGGCCGTTCGCAGTGATCGTGGCCGACATGCGGATGCCGCTGATGGACGGTGTTCAATTTTTAAAGAAAGTGAAACGAATCGCACCGGATTCGACCCGTATGATGCTGACCGGAAATGCCGATCAGGAAACCGCCATGCAGGCAGTGAATGTGGGCGCCATATTTCGATTTTTGACTAAACCATGTCCATCCAACGAGCTTACGGCTGCGCTGACCCTTGGGGTTCGCCAGTACAAACTGGTTACCGCTGAAAAAGAGGTGCTTGAGCAGACACTTGCTGGCAGTATTAAGATACTCACGGATTTGCTGTCGATTTCGGAGCCGGCGCTGTTGGCGAAAGCAGAGAAGATTTGTGACTATGTGAAACTGGTATGCGCACCACTTGGAATCGAAAATGGCTGGGAGTTGGAAATGGCGGCGATGCTGGCGCCCCTCGGAACGCTGACCCAACCGCCGGAGCTGCGCGAGAAACTGAGTGCGGGTGAGAAGCTGTCCGAAAAAGAAACAGAAGCGGTTTTTGAGATTCCTTTAATCAGCAGCCGGTTGCTTGCCAATATTCCTCGGTTGGAGACGGTGTCGCAACTGGTGAAAGTGGCCGCGGGTATGGCGTTGGATTCAACTGAGGGAATCCCGATGGAAACCCAGACCCGTGAGATGAAGGTGCTGAAGATTCTGTCTAATTTCGTGGAGATGGAACTTCGTGGCATGCAGGAGACCGATGCGTTTGGTGTAATACGCACACGCTGCCATATTTATGATTTGGAGTTGGCTCAGCAGATTCAGCAGATACTCGAGGACGGAAAACTGGGGCAGGGGCTTGAGAATATGGTTGTACTGGAGGTTCGGGTGAAGAATCTGCTGAACGGCGATGTGCTGAAACAGAATGTGGAGTCTCTGGACGACAGACTGCTACTCAGCAAGGGAACAAAGATTACAGAAGTGTATCTTGCGCGATTGAACAACTATCGTCGCCTGGTCGGCATCCAGGAACCGATTCAGATTTTTCGTAAAGTGATTTCGTGAAAGAGGGCGGTATCAACCGCCGGCGCTCAAATATCGAAATGGTTTGGATGCGCTTAACGGCATTGCCGGGGTGGGGGATTGAGGCAATACGCGGAACAGCTGTTGAGTACTGAGAGCGGTGGAAATGCCCGTCGGGTGCCAGTGATTTTTGCATCCGCTGAATTCCAGCAGCACACATTGAGAAGGAATATTCAGCTTCTGCATCTCCAGTCCGCCCATAAATAGATGCAGCACACAGGCCGAGGCCACCAGACCCACCTGCTTCTGGTTTTCCCATTTTTTCAGAATTTCGGTGAAATTCGTTGCGTGTACAATGACTCGCACGTCGAGTTGTTTGCCGCCCTGCTGTTTTATTTGCCCAATGGCGCAACTTGAATGACAGGCGCAGCAGGTGAGATCGGCGTCGGTACCGACGGCTTTGCATCGGTGGTCGACTGGTCGCATACAGGCGGGAAGCAGCACGATTTGTTTTTGCGTTTTTTCAAATTCGGTTCGCAGTGCGCGATTCATAACTTCGGCACCCACCATAATCAGGTGGTAGTCCGATTCACTTCGATCACATAGAATGATGTCTTCCCGGTTCGCATATTGTGTGGCGACGTTTCGTTTAAAGTGGTTCACATTTTTTGTATGGTCGCCCAGAGCCTCCTGGGCATTGGGAATGAACCACCCCGCCAACGATTGGGCGCCGCGCAGGTATTGATTCGCATCCGACGCACGATGCGTTGACAGATATTGCAGCCATGTGCCGATTCGGTTCGATTCCTCGGCGAAGTCCCCGGTTGCAGACAGCCAGAGATGCAGCTTTTTCAATCCTTCCAATGTCAGCTGAAAGGGCGCGTTTTCGTCTTTTTTTCGAAGTGTTTTGGTGTGAATAATACCGCGAAGTTCATCGACAAACGCCTTGTAACGCTGTTCTTTGCGAGCGGAGAGAAGCCCGTGGCACAGTTCAACGGTGCGTCTGGATACCGCATTTGCGAACCCGCGGTAGTTGCGCCAGTATACGCCGATCATCATCAGCTCCAGCTGATACTGGGTGGCTGCCCGTGGCGATTCAATCTGCCGGTGCATTAAAAATTCAATAAACGGCTGAACCGAAGGCAGCAGCCGATCGGCTTCAGTCAGGGTTCGGTCGGTGAGCCGGGCCACATCATCGTAATACGTCGGTGTCAGAGCGTATGTGATGGCTGTCATAACGCTTCCTTTGGTTGTTTACCGTGCTGTTATTTTTGGAACACCTGTTTGTAACACCTGTATGTACGTGAAATGTCACATCCGTATTTCATTTTTATGATTTTTTTGTTCGATTTGCGAATATTTCGAGTGGAACACAGATGGTTCGCATTATAGTGCTTTGCTGCAACCCATTTATAATGACGTCGCCGCAGATTCGGCGGCCCAGTCCCGCAAGGTGCCCAGTTGCCATGCGGGCTCGCCCAACCCCCAGGCGGCATTGTTTTCATCGCGAATATTTCGATTGATATAGTCGCGGTACCATGCCCCCCAAAACGGAATTCCCTCCTGCCCTTCGGCATATCCAAATTGTTCCGCCTCTTCCATTTCAGGTACGTTTTCCAGGCCCATTACATCCCGATAAAACATTTCGCCCATGGTTGAGATAAACCCCCAGTGCCATCCGGCTATGTTGCTTCCGTCCGCATCAAATTCTGTCTCGTATCCGAAGCTCACCCATACGGCAACGGGGTTCTCGGTCATTCTGCTTAGCGTCCATATCGCATACTGGGGTCGGGGCGTGGTGACGTATATCGAATCATGGGGGGCGGTCGGGCTTTCCAGTGTTTCCCACCCCGGCACATTTTCAGGCTCGATCATGTCCCCACCATACCCGAGCGAGGTAACCGGTTCGTCCGACACCACGGTGTGGTTTTCGAATGCGACCCGACCGGCGGTCATGTCGCCGATGGCCTGCGGCCAGGTGGTTTCAAAAGCGTTGCGCAGATTTTCGATTTCCACGTCGGTGTATTCCCATTGGTCTGTATCTA
>JAFGXQ010000123.1 GCA_016936575.1 Deltaproteobacteria bacterium | reverse complement strand
TAAATGTTCGCAGAATTCATGAAAATGACGCGAAAAAATAAATCGTTCATCGGGCGAAATGACTGTCAGGAATCTTTGGAGAGGGGTTGGGTGCTGCCGTCTTTCAGTATTTCTTCAATGCGGCGTTCCGCTTCTTCCAATCGGGCTGTTCCCGCTCGTGATAGCGCCACGCCTTCCTCAAATTTAGCCAGCGCTTCATCAAGGGGCACATCGTTGCTTTCCAGCGCGCGAACGATGTCTTCGATTTTTTCAAGAATGGTTTCAAACGGTTCTTTCAATTCTTTGACGGATTCTTTCGGGGATGCGGTCATATCGCCTCACTTCTTCGTTGATTCGTCGGTTACCATACCGAAGGCGGGCGCCCGTGTAAATGGAAATGCAGCGCTTAGTGCTTGCGTCCGCAGCGCGGGTTCGCTATGAAATGGAAACCGGGAACAGTCCCGGGCGACTCATCGAAAGAAAAAAAATGGCGATTCGTGAACTGACACTCGAGGAATTTGAAGCCACCGCTTCAAGCAACATGAAACAGTTGAAAGAAGACGACGATACCTGTGCAGATGTTCCGTTGCTTGAGTATGTGGAACAATTCATCGGAAAAATGCAGCTGCAGGCAGATGTCGACGATTTTGAATTTCATTTTGCGTATCTCAACGACGAAAAGCAGCTGTGTCATGTGGGGCTGCACCTGGGTGAAGATGAGTTGTATCTGGTGTTGGTTGTGGACGTGGCACGCCAAACGGTGATGGGCCACTGCGTGCTCGATTTCTCGAAGGCGCAAATCTAGATTTTATTGTTGTATTAATATATAATTTTCCATTCAGAAGTATTTAAAAGGTAAATACAATATGGCGAATTATAAGGAAAGCAGTAAACGGGCCAAAGAAACGGCGACATTTCGTTTCACCACATACGAAAAACGGTTGCTTGCACACCTGGCGGAATTACAGGGAATGTCTCAAACCGCGCTGATACGGGCATTGCTCGCCGAACGGGCCGACCAGCTCGAAATCGATGAGCTGCCGGAACCTCCGCCCCCGCGAAAACCGGGCCGCCCCAAAAAGAATCCGTCCCCTCGGGAAGATGAGGAATCGACTGTTGAGCCAGACGATTCGTTGGAATTATCTGAACGGATGTTTGGTTCTTCTCATGTGTCGGCAGGTACACTGGGCGCGCTGGTGGTGAGGTTCCAATCGCATTTTCAGACACGGGGCGAAAAGATGCAGCATGAGTTGGAGGGAACGGTGCGCTTCATCACCGGTGCGGACGGCGGCGATGTGCTGCTGGCGCTCAATTTGCCCCTTCATGAGATTGATGCGACGTTGCTGAATCGGGTTCGCGAACGCATCAAAGACGCATCATTGCGATTCCCGCAAAAAAATCTTCATCTCACGTATTTGCGCATGATGTTTAATTTCGCGGTGAAGGAAGCGCTGGTGCCGCAGGCTGTTCAGCCGATGGAAGTGCTGCGATCGTTCACCGCAAAAGAGGTGGCGGACGCCTTTCCATTACCAATTAAAACAATCTAGCCGCGTGGTCAATCGCTCCGGGTGTATCCACGTCTTGCCACTTTCCGTTGCCGATGTCGTGAACGATGGCGGTACCGGAAAGACTCATTGCCTTGACGCCGTCGGAAAGAGAACAGTCACCGTTGTCACGGGCGCCTGCGGCTTCGCTGATTCGGTCGAACAACGCAGGCGTGCACAAGAACAATCCGGTATCCACTGCGTCGAATTCGGTTAGTTCTTTGTGAATTTCAACGATTTTCCCGTCCGCGGTTTTCACTTTGGTCGCATCGTCTTCGTCGTAGATGGCATCTAGTTTTCGGTCCACGGCGAGTACCAGACCATCGTCGGGCAAGGGGGCGTCTTTCAATCCTGAAATCAGTGACGACTCGAAAATGTGATCGGCCATTGAAAGGAAGAAGTTACGGTTGCCCACGGCGGATTTGGCCGCCAGCACGGAAAGACCATTGCTCATTTTGTAGTTGGGGTTTCGCACAAACCGAACGCGGGTCTGCGGCTGGGCATCGCTGACACCCGATTCAATTTCATCGGCCCGGTGCCCGGTGACGATGACCGCTTCGGTTACCCCCGCTTCGTAAAACCGATCGAGCACCCGCAGGATGAGTGCGCGGCCGTTGACCTGCATCAGCGGTTTGGGCAGGGAATCTTCGGTGGTGAGCCTGGACCCCATACCCGCTGCGATGATGACTACTATAGATGGCTTATCCTCATTCATGGGGTTGGGTGTAGGACAGGGTTGGGGGCTGTGTCAACACGCTTCTTGCAATGTTCGCAGATGAACACGGAAACCGGGAGAGATGTGTGTAGAATAGTGAAATAGTCGTATGTGTGTTGAACTGCGGTACTTTTGTGTCAACCTGCGATTCCTCGTGTTTTTCTTGACTTTATCTTTAAGTATTCTTACTGACTGATCAGGAACATAAAATCCATATTTTCGAAATTTAGACGACAGACAATTTGCGTGAAAGATACACGTTGACGGTTTGATTGCCTGGAGGATGTAATGAAATCCAGAAAACAGCGCCAGAAACCATCACGGAACAGCTCGATGCCGGTGACGTCAACTGCCGAGGCGATTGCCAGCGGCAAACAGAAAGGCGCGTACGAATACGCGCATAAATTGTTTCAGCACCGTATCCCCATCGAAATCCGGGGCGGGGATGCCAATACATATGTGCGGCTGTTACGGCACGAATCGTGGCTCGCGGGAATGAGCAACGCGATTGCATCGCGGTTTCCCTGCAAAGAAGTGACATGTCGGTTAGATGCAAATCGATTTGTTGTGGTGGCTGAGATGCACGCCACCAAGTCGAACTCTGCGTCCTCTTCGGTCATGTCCTGGCAAGATATTTTTGCCGAAGCCGATCGCGGCGGCGCTGAGCCGACACAGAAGTTGATTCGGAGTACCACTGTCGCCGACGACGTACCGGTTGCGCCCCGCGAAGTTATTATGCCTCCGCCGGTATCCGGGTCATCCCAGCCGGCGCTGGCAGTGCAGTACCCTTCCGCGTATTCCAGCTATCCCCCGGTATACAGCAGCTATGCGCCGGGAGATTTTCAGGCGGTACGAACGTCGATGCCTTCACCGCGAAAGCCGGCCACCGGCGGGTTTGCAAGCTGGTTGAAAGTGGCAGCTGTATTTGCCGCTTTTATTATGGTGGTAACATTGATTGCTATTACGCCTACACCGTTTCGGGCAACAGAAAATTTTTCTGTGTCCAGCACGGCCATTGAGGCGGGTGCCACTCAGGGAATTCAATCTCTTCGGGTAGCTACCACATTGCCTGAAGCGCCGAAGGTTCGGTCTGCTGCGATGCCCCAATCACAGGAAATGATTATATCCGAACACGAGACGCGAAGTTCGTCCGAGGCGGACAGCGCTGCGGTACCCCCCTCGCAAGAAAACACCGCGACCGCAGCGGCCATGCAGCGTGTGGGCAAAGCTAAAAAAACGTCAGTTGTGCCGGCGGCAGCGTCGGTTCCCGCACTTCCTTCACGAGATGCAGTCAAATACACCATGAACCGGGTGGCGCCGAGGGTTGCCGGGTGCGGTACAGGTCAGGCGGAGCGGGTGGTGGTTAGAATGACGTTTTCCGGTCGGAGCGGACGCGTTCAGTCGGCCCAGATCATCAATCCCATCATTCACAGCAAAGATACCGCGCGCTGTGTGAGCAACGCTGTTCGACGGGCCAAGCTGCCGAAGTTTCAGAAGCCGACGCTTACCATCAAGTATCCGTTCCAAATGTAGCCGCTCGGGCATTCTGTCTGCATATTCTCAGGGACAACTGAACCAGCGGGTTTCGGCAGTTCCACGTTGAAAAAATTCCGGGATGGGATATGATGCGCGCCATGACCAGAAGCAATCTGTCTGATACCCACGAACGGACATCCCGTAGAGCGGCTAAGCCGCTGTTGCTGGTGGGTAATCCCACATCACAAAGCGGGAAGGCGGCCAGGAGAATTGAGCTGGTTATCGACCTGATGAACCAGAAAGGCGTCGCTCACGAATTTCGCAGCACATTGCCTGATGGACGAACCGTGCGAATGGTGCGCGACGCCATCAATGAGGAAGGGTTTGATACCATTGTCTATATGGGGGGGGACGGAACCTTCTACGAAGTGGCCACTGGTATCTGCACCAGCGGTAATCCGACGAATATTCGGTTGGGCATGTTGCCGTCGGGAACCGCTAACGATCAGGGAAAGTCGTTCGGCATTTCTTCGCTGGAGTCGTCGCTGGGAGATAATATCAACACTATCATCGAAGGTCATACCGAAACCCTCGATGTGGGGCAGGTCACCGCGATTGACGTGGATGGCAAGGTGATGTCGACAGATTTTTTCTTCGACTCTCTGGGCTGGGGCTTGTCCGCTGCGATTCTGGCGTTTCGAAATCGAGAGTTGAAGCTGGTGAAAAAGATGCCCCTTTGGCGGGAGATGTATCGAGATCAGGCTGTGTATGTACGAGCGGCCATGCATGAGTTGGCGCTGCACTGGGCGACGCGCGATCGATTTGCCGCAGAAATTGAAGTGGATGGAGTGGTGCATAATTTTGAAAAACTGTCTGATATTGTGGTCAGCAACACTATGGTATATGCGGGCGAATGGATTATCGATTCACAGAGTTCGGCGAGCGACGGATTAATTGAATTGGCGCCTTTTTCCGGGTTGCGCGACTGGACGAGCAAGTTGATTTTGCAGCATAAAAAGGCGCTGATTACCGAAGAAATGCTCAACCGTATCGGTGTATCGCATACACCCAATCTGCAGGGAAAATTTTTTAAAATTCATTTGCTGCGGCCTTCTGTAGACAAACGACTTCCGGCACAGCGGGATGGGGAGGAATTTGTCGCGGCGGATGATTATCTGGTGAATGTGTTACCCAGATTGTTGACCGTCATTGTGCCGCGGGATTTTCATTGGATATAATTTTGTCCGGCGGTTTTCCGCAGCGTCGAATTTGATTTTCAAGCACTGCCTGGTGTAGAATCGCCCGGAAGAGAGGCTTATGAATAATCATCAGAATCGAAGAGCACAGTTCAGGAGATATTCCGATCGCCGGGTGGCAGCGCTCCTGGAGCTGCATGAGGTGCTGTTTTATGAACCGCCTGGAGAAGCGCGGTCACGACTGTTTTTAAACATGATGAATAGCGATTACCAGACCGATCGAGCCGCGATTGTGCGGTTGATTTCTGCGGGCCAGGGTCGGGTCTCCGTGATTGCCGCCTCAGAGGGCTGGGAGCGGTTGCAGCCCGGAGATTTTCTTGATGGTAGCGGTATTCGGCGCATCGTTGAAACACATCAGGAGTTTGACGGTGCATTGACTCTGTCAAAATTTCGGAGTTCTTCCGCGTTTCAGAACGGGGAATGGCAGGCGCTCTGGGAAGAAGACCTGCAGCAACCCGCCTCGGCGTTGTTGAGCGTGCCGATACGATATTCGGGCACAGCGATTGCGTACTTATGGTTGTTGGTGAACAGTGGTTCTCGGGAGTGGAGCAGCCACGATCGCGATTTGTCTGAAGAAGAAGCCTCTTTTCTGGCTCGCGTGTTGGAAAAAAAATTACTCGATTGAAACAGTTTTTTTCTTGTCTACCCGGTTTTCCTTTGTCAGCATACGTATTTGATAGGCGCATTCATTATACCAACATGAACCAATTTATTTTTCGTAGGTTGGCCGAATGATTGTATCTAATTGATATCAGTACCATTCGAAGGAGGACGCCATGAAATCAATGTTGTCGGGAATCGTAATTGCATTCGTTGTAGGGTTGGTTGTGAGCCCATCATCGGCGCAGAATTCATTCGACGAAAGTTTGATGGATGTGGATTTGCAGAAAGATGAAGCGTTGATTCTGGTGACCATTCAGGATCGACGGGGAAATCCGATGCCCGGCGTGGTGCTGAATGTACAGCAGGGGTTTCGGGGCAAGCAGTTCAATAAAGTATCTGACGACAGCGGGAAAGTGAAACTTGTTGTTCGCACCGGTTACACCTATGAGATTACGTTTCTTTCTTTGACGAGCGAAAAGGGAAAGCACAAAGAGGTGTTCGAAATCGCGGATGAACCGGAACAGCGCTACACATTGGTGATGACGTATGATGAAGCGATGGCCAAAGAATTTGTGCTGGAGGGAGTGACGTTCGCCACCGGAACCGCCAGATTGCAGTCCAGCTCATTTTCCCGGCTGCAACCGCTGGTGGATTATATGAAACTGAAGCCCGAAATATATGTGGAGCTTTCCGGTCATACCGATAATCAGGGGGACCCTGAAGAAAATTTGAATCTTTCGGAGGCGCGTGCGGAAGCTGTCAGGCAGTATCTGATTAAACAGGGTATAGACGGCAATCGCATCGCCGCTACCGGCTATGGCGATCAACGCCCCATTGCGCCGAACAATAACGCCAAAGGCCGCCAGAAAAACCGCAGAACAGAAGTTCGCATTGTAGAGTAGTGAACGAAAGATATATTGCCTGCCCTGGGCAGAATCTGATGGTTGTAGCGGGAAGGGAATGCTTACAATTTGTTGAGAAGCGCAGTGCCGGATTTATCAAAGATGATAAAAGTTTCGATAAATTCAGCCAACTGTTCTACGGTTGCGTCGAGTTCGGTAGCGGCTGTTTCCTGCAGGACGATAAATCGAAGCGGGCGATTGCTGCGTCCGGGTGACGCGATGACGGCGCCATTGTCGGTTTCTTCTCCCATCGAGAATGACAACTGTCGATGGGCATTATCCTCTCCACAACTGCCTTCTGTCTGCGCCGCGGCCTGATGATCGGCGAGTTGCCACGGGCTTGGTGCGACTTCGGCAACGGCGGCGAAGGTGGTTGCGCGGGTGTTCCGACGGTCGGTTGTCTGTTGTCGGGCATTGAACTGAAACCATTTGGTAAAGTACGGATGCGGTACCGGGAGGGGGAGTCTCACGACGGATATGTCAGCACCGGGAATGGGAAGATAATTGCTTGCCTGGTCTAAAGCATCGATTTGTTCGATAATGATTTTTATCGTTGGGGGAGGGGGTGTACCGCCGTTTTCTGTGGATTGATTCTGTGTGAGCTGTATCACTGCTTCCTGGTTGGTATCCGTAAATGCGCTGCTGCTTGCAATGCGCCACCCCGCGGGGACCTCAAACTGAAATCCCAAAGGAAGTGACGAAAAACGGTTGCCCAATTGCGCAAACAGCTGCCCGGGAGAGCGCATCGTATTCGCCGACACTGTGAATGGGGCTTTCGCTGCACGGAGATGGGGAAGATACAATTTCTGAACGGGTTGAATGTCTGTTGCCTGCTGGTAATGAAGAATACTCTGGTGAATGTTTCCCCGCTCAAAACACAACAGACCGAATCCCAATTGCAGCAACTGTTTCAGTTTGTCGCTGGGTTCCATAGAAAGAGCGTGTTCAAAGGATTCATTCGCGTCTGTGTGTTCTGGATGTCTCAACGAGAAGAGCGCCTCCAACGCGAACGGCAACGGATGCGTTGGGTCGGCGGTTTTTGCATTCATCAGCAATTGCGACATTTGTTTGGCGGCGGTATCGGCATCGATTTGAAGGCCGCGTAACCAGAAGGTTGCAAAGAGCAATACGGTGTTCATGGATAGCTGTGTGTTGTTGGATTGTGCGATAACCGTGGGTGCGAATGAGTGCCACTGGTTGACGTAAGCTGCCGCATCCCTTGTATATGGTTGCCCGAGAGACAGCGATGCTGGAACCTGTTTTTGCTCCAGCCATTTCTGTAGCGGATGAAGAGATGAATCAGAAACCAGCGATGAGAGTTCGGGCCATGGTGCAGGTGCATCGGGGCCGGCTTCATCTGATTGTTTTTGACTCGTTCTGTTTTTTAATTCGTTGGATTTCGCAGCGACCTTTTTCATGTCGGCAAACGACGTGGGTTCTGTTCCGGGCGCTTTTGGGGCTGTTTGCGACGCGCACCCGACAAACACCGCGGTGTGAAATCCCGCAATAATGAAGAAAACAGCAGCAGTGCCTGGCAATAAAATATACGATTTCATCTCACCGAAAATTGTAGAAGATAAACGAATTCGTGGCTACCGCGAAATCGGTGTGAAATCGTGTTTCGCAAGGAGTGTCCCATCCGTCCGAAGACATTCCGTTTTAATTTTTCTTTCCAAAATCGTGAAAAAAAAAGTTCTCAGATTGTGTTGGCTTCTTCATACCAGCTGCAATGACGATTTCTTTCGCATTCTGTCTGGTTGCCCAGCTCTTCACAATTGATCAACTCTCCCTCACAAACCGTTTTGCACACAATGCCGGTCAGCGTCCCGGTATCAGATTCGGTATCGAGCGCGTTATCCACCGAGGAATCCGTGTCGATTGACGCATTTGAATCTGTAGCCGTGTCTGCCGACTCGCGGCTGTCAACGGCAGCGTAGTCCGTACAATATTCCACCTGTTGACAATTAGACAAAACTGGATACGGCGCGCCATCCGAATGACAGGACGACGGCATACTGTTGAAATATTCACAATTTCGATGTTCATCGTTCAAATCATTTATACATGTTATTGGCGGTACCAGTAGCGTAAGCATCAAGGATTCTCCTGACGACCCGGATAGTTGTGCAGATGAACGTTTCGGTATGAACGCAAGCAACGAGGGCTCATCGGTGGGGACACTCGGGGAGGAAGCGCATCAGGTCTGGCGTGTTGAAGGAAACAACAAACATAGCGCTTGGCTGGATACGTATTGGATGGACGAAGTCAGGGGCGAAAAGGGTATCATATTAAATGATGATGAAACCGAAAAGGAGGATGATTTCGATAACACGTGTTCCTACAAAGATTACGGGGAAGAGAGAATTATGGGATTGGGACAACTATTTAACGGCGCTGATACAACCACTCAAATTTTGGGTTTTGAGAACTCGAATCTGTGGCAGGTACTGCAAGGAAATGCAATCTTGGAAGAGCAAACTGACTTATTTGCCCCCCCATCAATGCCCCCCATCAATGCTGTCAGTAATTATTTTTCAAAAAAAACGCATTATTTTGCAACAAAATCCCAAAACGGCCGACTAGGGGAAAACGCTTTGCCAAAGGAGTTGCGAAATGGGCATGCACCCCAGAT
>JAFGXQ010000122.1 GCA_016936575.1 Deltaproteobacteria bacterium | reverse complement strand
TTCCGGGAGAAACACGTCCGGCGCAACGTACACGAACTTGCCTTTGTACACACCGGGGCGCGTCATTTCCTCCTGCATGTCGTTCTTGGCGATACCGAAATCGATGATTTTGATGAACCCGTCGTCGGAGATCAGAATATTGGTGGGGTCAATGTCCCGGTGGACAATATTGAGCGGGTCGCCGTCGATGGTTGTCGCATTGTGAATGTATTGAACCGCTTCCAGGGTTTGCATCATGATTTGCGCGGTGATGTACAACGGCAGATGTTTCGCGTTTGAATTGAAATAGCGGAGAATCAGTCGCAAGTCGAACCCGTGAACATACTCGGTGACAATACAGGGATGACCGTTCAACTCCGTCCAATCCAGGGCACGAATAATGTTCGGATGATTCAAGTGAGCGGTGACACGCGCTTCGTCTTTAAATTCAGAGCGACCTTTGGCGTGATTTTTTTTGGCATTGGGCACTTTCAGTACCACCATTTGTCGGGTGTTCAACAGACCGTGTTTCACCCCCAGAAAAACCTGTCCCATCCCCCCGGCGTTCAGTTCACCCATTATCTGGTATTCGGATGGAGATGAGGATTCCTGTGATTTTTTGTGTTTTGTCCAAAACATGGGTCGCTCCTTTGTCGCCGCAATACACGCGGGATAGGGAAGATGCAAAGGATATGCCAAGGGAAGAAAAACCGGATTTCAACGGGTTGTCAGATTCCCTGAACAGTTCTACGGCGATGGCGACAGTAAGATGTATGACTCATGTGTATGATGCGTATGATGGTTACGACAGGTTGAATTCTTTCAGCCGGGCGTAGAGCTTTTGGGGATACCATCCGAGAATTCGGGCGGCTTCCCTTTTATTTCCGGAGGCTTGCGAAAGCGCAGCAGCAACCAGGTCGCGCTCATCGTCGGATTGGCCGGTTTGGGGTAACGAAGGCTGGTAGTTCGCGATATCTTCTGGAAAATCTGCAAGCGTTAATGGATCGTTGGGTTCGGCAAAAATGACCGCCCGTTCAATGGCGTTGGACAGTTCCCGAACATTTCCGGGCCAGGGATATGTCTGAAGCGTGCGGCGAACGTCTTCGTCAATGCCCGAAATGTGTTTTCCGGTTTCGCTGTTGAAGCGTTCGAGAAAGTGATCGGCCAGGGGCAATATGTCTTCCTTGCGGTTGCGCAGCGGCGGTATCTGCAGGGTGATGATATTCAATCGATAATACAGATCTGAGCGAAATTGTCCGGTTTCCACCGCTTGCTTTAAATCGATATTGGTGGCGGCAACAATGCGAATATCAATGTCGACGGCCTTGGTACTGCCCACCCTCGACAGCTTTTTGTCTTGAAGTACCGTGAGCAATTTGGCCTGCGAAGATGGATTCAGCTCACCGATTTCGTCGAGCAGCAGGGTGCCCCCCGCGGCCGCTTCAAATAAGCCGGTTTTTCGTGCGACGGCTCCGCTGAAGGCGCCCTTTTCATAGCCGAATAATTCGCTTTCTATCAGATTGTCGGGAATGGCGGCGCAGTTCACTTTCACGAACGGCCCCTTTGCCCTTCCGGACGCCAGGTGGAGGGCTTGCGCCGCCCAGGTCTTGCCGGTTCCGGTTTCACCGGTGAACAGCACAGTGGTATCGACCGGTCCGATTTTTCGTTCGATAATTTCTACCAGCTTTTTGGTTTCGCGGCTTTGCCCGATAACATTGCCGGCCTTGCCGAATTGCGCCGACAACATGCGATTTTCAGCATCGAGCCGGGCGAGTTTATCTGAACTGATGGCGGCGGCGCTGATTAATCGCGCCAGAATCACCAACGTACGCAAATCGTCTCTTGTGAAACTGACCGCGTCTTTATCGCGTCGGTCCAGATACATCACACCGCGCATGCTGCCGCTGACCAGTACCGGGACACATACCTGGGTGACCAAAGAGTCCTGATTCGGTTCAAACACTACGCCCTGTTTTCGCTCTCTAACCCGTCCCATCACTTTGGCGATGGAGGTTTCCATGGGGTCGTTCGACCCGGGCGACGTTTCGGGCCGGCGCAGATATTCATCGCCGAGCGCCAGGATGCAGGTGTCCGGCCTGAACAATTGCAAAATAGACGCCATGAATTGCGCAAGCAGTTCCTGGGTGGTACCCAGCACGTCCAACGCATCAGCGATTTCAAGGAGCATCTCCCAGCGTTGGTGCAATTCCCCTTCGTATTGGAGCGCCGACAGCTGACCTTTTGACACTGCCCGGGTAAGTTCGTTTTTATCAAAAATAATGGACGGCTCGCTGTCGCTTTCGATCAGGAATTCAAGTTCCAGCGGGCCGATTTGAATGTGGTCTTTTTCGACCAACGCCCCCATGCTCGTCGATTGATTGTTCAGCTGCGTGCCGTTGGTGCTTTCCAAATCCTGAACGTGCCACTTGCCGCGGTCAAAAAAGATGCGGGTATGCTTTCTGGAAATGCGTTTGTCCGGGTACGTGATATCGCACGCCGGGTCACGCCCGATGACAATTGGTTGCTGCGCGAGAGTAAGAACCTGTTTGCGTCCATGCGCGTCTGTGTATGCAAGATATGCCATTGTTGTTTGTTCCAGCGGTGCTGTTGATAAAAGTGTAGCGCGGCGTCGGTGGTTGTCCAGCGGCAGGGTCGCGTGTGTTGCATCTACTTGAAAATTTGTCGTTTTGAAGCCCTTCCCCCTAACTTTTTGCCTGTGTGGCCGTTAATATTTCCAGTTGGTCCGTATCGGCCGTTTAAGGATTATGAGAGTATATAAATCACAGCACCAAGGGCATCTTTTCAGGTGTACGGCGAGATGGAACGTCATACTGGCTGCAGCGCTGCTGCTGGGTATGATGTCGGAAAGCGCTGTCGCGAATGATACCGACGAGGGCCTGGGAATTTCGTCGGATGGACTGGTCGGCGGTTCCCATGTGGGTGTACTGGAGCGGGATGCCCGCTATGCGGCGGTGGGGTTGCAGGGCGGATACGGGTTTCTGGAATCGGTGGGTCCGAATTCCGGCGCGCATCACAGTCTGATTGGGTCCGCCGCGGCATCATTGAGGTTGTCGCCGCTTTTTTCGGCGGCGTTGGGAATGCGCGGTTGGATTCAATATCACCCGGATGATACCCTCGGTGCGGACAAAACCCTTTACGGCACGCCGGAACTGCGTATTCGCAGCGGGGGATGGATTTCGCGTCAATGGGCGCTGGGCGGTGACGTACGGGTGTGGTTGCCCGGCGTGAGCGCGCCGTCCATTGTGTGGGACGCGGTCACGGTAGACCTCGCGGCGCTGGCCACCTGGACGCCCACATCAAAAATGATGCTGGGTGCGAAAGCGGGGGTGCGGTTGGATCGCAGTGCCGAAGCAGCCCCGGATGTGGACCGATTGCGATACGGAGACAGAATTTCGTTGCCGCTTTGCGATTATCATTCGATTCTGACCGGGTTGGTGTGGGCATTTCAGATTCGCCCCCTGTGGATTTGGACGGAGTTTTCGGCCGATTGGCTGGTGGGCCGTATGGCGCCCACACGGTTCAGTCCCATGAGATTGGCGGCGGGAGTGCGCTGGCGGCTTCATGCGCGTATCCAATTGCACGCCACGGTGGTGACGGCGCTCGGGCCCCGGCCGAACGTCGAAATCGATGACCCGTGGATTCCGATTGAACCGAGGGTGTCGGGAATGCTGGGAATGACTGTGATTTTCGGTGGAGACAAATCGACGGCGTCGGACCGAAACAACAACGGAGAGATTGCGCAGGAAGGGGAGCGTCTTGCGGAGACGCCGAAAACAGAGGCGGCGCAGGAACAGAATGCCGAGAAAGAAACCGACAATGCGGAGTTGCCCGAGACGGAAGCTGTTCGCCCGGTGGGCACCGTCGCTGCGACGATTCTCGACAAGGACGGGCTCCCCATCGCCGGGGCCAAAGTAACGGTGGCGGCCGACGGATTTGTGCGCGAGGTGAAAACCGCCAGAGATGGTCACTTTGAAGTGCCGGATGTGCCGGAAGGAGAAGCCACCGTGCGGGTGACCGTTCCCTATTTCAATCCGTTGGAATGGACGGCCGAGGTGCAGGCGGGTGAAACCTGGCGACAGGAAGTGCCGCCGATGCAAGAGAGTGAAGTGGGCAGTCAGATTCGGGGGTTGGTACGCAATCTGGACGGCCTCCCGGTGAGCGCGAAGATTGTGGTGACCCCGGGGGGGCACAGCCTGTCAGCCGATGAAATGGGCGAATTTCAGCTCGATGTGGAACCGGGAACATACAGTGTGGTGATTGAAGCCAAAGGGTACCGCAAGCAGGTGCGCAAAGTGACCGTGGGTAAAAACAGCGTGGAAATATTGAACGTGGATTTGCGAACAAAACGGTGAAATCCAAGTGGCAACGACAATGAAAAAAAGCATGATGGCGCGGGGGATTCAGGGATTTGTACTGGTTTCCCTGTTGTGCATATGGGGGTGCGAAGGTTGCGGCGAAACACCTTTGGCGGTGTTGGCCAATCATCACGAAGAAGTGTCGCGCGATTTTGCCGCCGCTCCCAATCAATGGCAGTCCGCCGATGACGGTGAGCGATTTTTTGTTGAAGACGGCGTACGCACGGGCAACGGCGCCGGCGCGGAGTTGTGGCTGTCGGACGGGTCGGGAATTCGCATGGAGGAAAACGCGGTGATTCGGTTTTCGCGCACCCCGCCGAACAGCAAACATCTTGGGTTGCGCATTGAATCGGGTGTGATTCTGATTGATGCTTCGGAGGGCGAGTTGCGAATCGATACCGGCTTCGGCATCGCTATTCTCGACAAAGGAACCCAGATGCGAATGGTTCATCAGAAAGACGGTGTGCTGCTCGATGTAACGATTGGTCGGGCGCGTTTTCTGATGGGCGAAGAGGAAAAAGAAATTCTGCCGAATCGACCGCTGTGGGTGCAGATGGGGATTGCCAGGTACTTGACCCGCGATGAGATGGACGGACCGATGAACCGGCATTCGGTCGCGGATACTGATTTGACCGAAGATATTGCGCCGGAAGTGTTCATAGACACCGCTTCAGACAGCGAGACGGACCCGGCAGACTCAGATAGCGACAGTGTGTCGATGATGATCTCTGACGGAGGTCAGATCGTGATGGACGGTGCTTCGGGAGGGGGAAGTGTGAAAGTGGTTCAGGGACTGAACGGGGTTCCCGATATGCCGCTGGCCATTGGAGAATCTGCCTGGATTCACGCGGTGAAAACGCCGGTGGTTGTTCTGTTTGGTATCGAAAACACGTGCGCGGACGGCGGAACCGTGAAATTGTCCGGTCAGCGGGAAGGGTATGCGGGCAAGGGCCGGATAGCGGCGCCGTTTTCATTCGGCACAAAGAAATATGAATTGTTCTGCGTGGACGGCTCCGGAAAGCAGAACCGTCAATCGGAGGCCCATGGAAGCGTGGTCGTGGTGAAAGACCAGGGCCGCGTTCGGCTGGCGCAATCAGCCCCTTTGTCGGTGGTGGTGACCGACGGGCGCGACTACAATGTGAATTACCAGAGCAAGTTGCCGGCGATTCGGGTGAAGTGGCCCATGGCGCCCAAGGGAAATCAATACACGCTGCATGTGGGCGGAAAACAGGCACAGCAGATTTCGCTGACGACTCCACAGCATTTGTTCGATGCGGGCGCACTCGCTGAAGGACGGCACACGTTTAAATTTGTGCTGGAAGATACGGGGATGCGCTCGCGAAGTACCTCGCTGCGCATTCGGTTTGATAATGCATCGGACAAAGTGGCGCTGACCAAGCCGCAGGACGGCGGATTCGCAGCCGGTGCCGCGGTGGGGGTGCAGGGTATCATTATGACGGGGTGGGAGGTGACTGCATCCGGGGGCGAATTGACGGTGGATGAGGCGGGGCGCTTTCGGGGAACCGTCGGTCACAATCGCGCCTTTGGGGGGATTTGGCTGAAAATCTGGAACCCGGGGCGCGGCACGCACTACTATTTGCGCCGTTTCGGCGGGTACCGGTAAATCCGACGATTGACTTGAGGAAACAGAAACCAACATGGCGGGAACAGGTAGTTTTAAAGACGATATGACCGGACGAATGGTGCTGGGGCGTTATCTGATTGTTCGCAAATTGGCGACCGGGGGAATGGGGGTGGTGTATTTGGCGCGGTATGAAGGCGCCCATGGCTTCATGAAACCGGTGGTGGTGAAAATCATCATGCCGGGGTACGCGTCGGACGAACAGTTTCTGGGAATGTTTGTGCGCGAAGCCAAAATTCTGTCATCAATGCATAACCCGGGCATCGTGGAGGTGATTGATTTCGGGCAGCAGGATGATTTTTACGTGATGGTGCTTGAATATGTAGACGGGTTTCAGCTTCGTGAATGGGCGGCGTATCGCGACAGTCAACGAAAGGTGTTTTCGATTGATGTGGTTCTGGAAATCATCATCGGCATTCTGGAACCGCTGCATTACGCACACAGTCTGAAAGCGTCTGATGGAGACGTGCGGGCGGTGATTCACCGTGATATTTCACCGTCGAATGTGATGCTTACGACAGAAGGTCGGATTAAACTGGTGGATTTCGGAATTGCACGCATGAGCAATATGACGGGTGGATACAAAACCGAAACCGGTGCGTTCAAGGGGAAGTTGTCGTATTCGGCACCGGAGCGGTTCGGGAACACGCCCCTGACACCGCAATGTGACATTTATTCGGTGGGGGTGGTGCTGCATGAACTTCTGGTGGGTGAAAATGAGTTCTACACCGGTGACCATGCCAGTACCATTGCCAAGGTACTGCATCACCAGGTGAGTTCGGTGCAGGGGCGGCGTCCCGATGCCCCGCCCGGTTTGGACGACGTGATTGCGAAGGCACTGCATAAAAATTGGGAAAAGCGTTACACCAGTGCCATGGCGTTCGCCGACGACCTGCGACAGATGCTGGTGCAGAGCGAACAGAAGGTGAAAGAAAAAATCGCACAGCTCGTGGCAGAGGACTTCACCGATGAAATGGCAGACAAGCTGGGGTGCGAGTCGTTGCGATTGCGTGAACTCGCCTGGCGGAATCCGTCGAATTATCCCGATGCGGTGTATGACGAGTCCGACAGCGAAGAAACCTTGAATCTGCGCCGGCATCCATCAGCCGAAAAAACGGAGCAGATGACTCCGACCGCGGGTGCCGGCAACCGCGACGGCGATGTCGTTGCCTCAGAGAGGGATGTGCGTCGCGATGCGTCGCGATCGATAGCGATATTGGTAGGCGGCGATGACGAGCGAAGGGGGACAGAGACCGGTTCTACAACGCAGTCTGACGTGGTGGTGCGCATTCATCCTGCGGTCATTTTCGGCGCGGTGCTGATTGTTGTCATTATCGTGATGGGCGTGGTACTGGTGGTAACCGGTGTCGGAAAATCGTCATCTCGGCCGGAGCAGTTTTATCTGGTACAGGGTGACGGGGCCCGAACACCGACATCGTCAGCGACGGAAGCGGAACGTAATATCGGGCTGACGGACGATGTGACATCAATGCACGAAGGGAGATCGACTGACAGTGCGACATCAGCGGCAGCTGATGATGAACCGCTGAGTGAGGAAGACCAACTTTTGGTGCTGTCGTCTGTGTTTCAGCAGAAGCAATCCGATGTTGAAAAATGTATGGCGGATGATGCGACACTACTTGCGGGTATTGATCGCATTTTGGTTCGCTTTTCAGTGCGGACAGATGGAGTGGTTGAAAAATCAACTGTGGTTCCATCGAAACTATCCGGTTCTCGTCTTGCTGAATGCATCGAATCCATTGCCATGGAAACCCGGTTTCCCAAATTGAAAAAGCCCCTCATATTCGCCATTCCCATCGCGGTCGCGCGGTAAGTCAGGGTGGTTTCAGCGTTTCTTTTTGGCTTCCTGTATTTCGGAGAGGAGGGCGTTGACGGCTTCGTTGTTTGGCTCTCGGGCTTTGGCCATTTTGGCGTGCAGCTCCGCCTGCATGATGTTTCCATTTGTCAGACACTCTCGGGATTTTACGTAGAACTGGCGAGCATCGCGGTTGGTAATGGTTTCTTCGGGGGTTTTGGGAACCATGGACATCCGCAAATCGGTGGAGAACCGCACATTGCCGGCGGACAGTTGCTGGTCGTACAATTTTCGTTTTTCGGGGTCAGTGAGTACGCGATAGGCTTCGTTCAACCGTTTGAAAATATCGTAAATCGCCTCGTGTATCTGCGGCGTGGCATCGCGGTGACGATCGGGGTGAAACTTGGCGGTGATTTTCAGAAACGCCCGTTTCACATCGGCTTTGCCCGCATCTTTTTGAACCCCGAGCAATCGATAATAGTCGAGTTTGGTCAATACGTTGTGAATTTTGATGACATAATCATCAAACGCAGGATCCCTGTTAGGCATTTCCGGAATACTTTTCTACCAGGGCGCTCACCTGGTCGTCGGCCAACCCACCGCTCAACTTGATTTGGGTGGACTGGGTCGCCTGGGTTTCTTCATTCAACGCTTTCACGTTAAACATACCGTCGGTATCTACTTCGAAGGTGACCAGAATCGATATTTCTCCCCGCGGCGCAGGGCGAATGTCGCGAAGTTCAATGCGGCCGAGCAGCGTGTTGTCTTCGGTACGCCTGGATTCCCCCTGGTACACATCGATGAACACTTCGGTCTGATGATCCCGTGAAGTGGAGAAATGGCGGGATTGCTCAATCGGAATTGCGGCGTTTCGTTCAATGATAATGTCGCAGTAGCCGCCGGCGGTGGCAATGCCCAACCCCCGGGGACTCACATCGAGCAACACCGCAGGCGTCGCCTTCTTAATGGGAACCGAAAATGCGGCATGCTCTTCGGTTTTTGCTTCTTTTCCATCGTCGCCCACCACCTCGTCGAGGGGGTGGTAGGGATGGTAACTGGGCATGCGCGGCGCGTCCATTTCCATTTGGGACGCCGGCGGTGCGAATGAGGGCATTCTGGGCGGTGCGTACGACGGCGATGCGGGCGGAGGGATGGACGGCGTCTCAAATGCCGCATTTAAATCAATCTCTCCAAACCCCAAATCTTTTGAAGGCGCGCTCGTGCCGGCGAAAAACGGATTTTGCCGCGCCGGAATGGGCGGTGTGTGCAGCGGAGGAGCCGGCGGTTCAGAGACTTCTTCCACCTCCATGTCGTCGAGACTTTCCAGTTCGTCGGTGGAGTCCTCAAAGTCACTGAAATCGTCGGGCATCACCGGCGGTTCGCTGTCGATTCGACGGGAGCCGGTCTGATCAAACGATTCGGTCACATCGCGGCGGGCCTTGTCACTTTCAGATTCAATAATAAAATCGTCTGGAATACCAGGCGCGCTCACCGCCGGGCCGCCGATTATGGTATGGCTGGTTTCCAAATCGGTTTCCAAATCGAAGTCGTCAGAAATGCCGACCGGAATCGGCAAATCGCGGGTTTCCTCGTTCGGAATCGCGGGGAGGTCCATGCTTCCGGCCGGCCCCATCGGAATGGGCAAATCCAACTCCTCGTCATCATCCAATGGAATGGGCAAATCCAACCCGTCGTCATCTTTGGTGGTGGGCAAATCCATGCCGCTCGGCGGTCCCATCGGAATCGGCAGGTCGGCGTCATCGGCCGGTTTAAGCGGTACCGGCAGGTCGGGGTCGTCCGATTTGGAGCGGGCCACCTGCTTGGGAATCGGGAGGTCGCTGTCAAGGTCAATACTCTCCGCCAGTGGATTGGATTCTCCCCATGTATCGAGTTCGTTATCGAAATGCTGTTTGGGAACGGGTAAATCCGAATTATCTGCCGGATAACCGGACGCCAAATCGGGAAAATCGGCGTTTCGTTCCTCTACCAATGCGGGTAAATCGGCGATTTCTTCTTCCTGCGCCTGTTTCAACGCCGGCAAATCCGTGTGGCTGGGACTGCCCTTCCCGGCGCCGGATGTTCCCATTCCAATCATGGTGCGTTTGCCCAACTCAATTTTCCCGAGCGGCTTCGGCGGCTTGAGTGACGGTCTCTGCTTGCTTTTGGCATCGGCAAACGGATCGTCGAGGGGCATGGCGCGTGCGGAATCGGCAAACGGGTCGCTCATTCCGGCCAACGGCGACGAAGTTTGAGCGAACGGATCGGGCCTTCCGGCAGATCGCGCTGAAGGCGGTATCGAAGACCGTCGCGGTTTCGGCACTTTGGAGCTGCGCACCGTCTGGGCCAACCCGGAGCTGTCCTGCATCGGCGTGGGCGGGTCGGACGACACACTTTTGTTGCCGGCAAACGGATCCACTTTGGGATTCGCATGCTTTCTGGCGCTGATGTTTTTATCGAGCGCTTCCTGGGTGAGGCTGAACGCATTGATGGCCGCGCCGATGGCAACCACTTCATCGGGGTTCACTTCTGTGCGCGGTTTTTTTCCGAAGAATTCTTCCACCTTACGTCGGACCAGCGGCACCCGGGTGGAACCGCCCACCAGCACCACATTGTCGAGGTCGGCAGGGGTGAGTTTGGCCAGCTCCAGCGCCTCTTCGCAGGTGGCCAGGGAACGCTCCACCAGCGAAGCACTCAATGCTTCGAACCGCTCTCTGGTAATGGTGAAAGAAAAGTCGATTTTGCGCCCCTTTTTATCGGTAATCAGTTCGCGCAGAGTGGCGTTCACTTCATCGATGGAGGAAAGCTGACATTTGGCCCGTTCCGCCACGGAGCGAACGCGCTGCATGGCGATGGGGTTGTCTTCTATATTGAAACCGTGCTGCTTTTTAAACTGGGTGAGCATTTCATACACGATTTTGTCGTCGAAATCGTCGCCCCCCAGAAAGTTGTCGCCCGCAGTGGAGAGCACCTCGAAAATATCGTCGAGCAGTTCGATAATGGTAATATCGAAGGTTCCGCCGCCGAAGTCGTACACGGCGATGCGTTCTTCTTTTTCGCCGCCGAAGCCGTAGGCCAGCGCCGCGGCGGTGGGCTCGTTTAAAATTCGCAATACATTGAATCCGGCGATGCGCCCGGCGATTTTGGTGGACGCCCGCTGTACATCGGTGAAGTTGGCCGGTACCGTGATAATCGCTTCGCGAATGTCGACGCCGTAGGTTTCAGATACCATTTCGCGCAGATATTTCAGCATCAGCGCGCTCACCTCGGGAAGTGTGGCTTCTTTGTTGCGCGTCTGCAGAATCGGAATGCCGTTTCGCTCGGTGACGTTGTAGGGCAGGTGGGTAATCAGTTTTTGAATTTCAGGGGCGTTGATGTCCTGACCCAGCAGTCGTTTGAACGAGTAAATGGTGTTTTCGGGGTCGATGGCGAGTCGCTCTTTGGCGCGGGGACCGGCCAGCACTTCGCCGGACGGATGAAAACAGATAATGGACGGATGAATGCGATCACCGTACACACTCTCCACGATCTTTGCCTGCTCCCCTTGAACGATGGCGACACAAGAGTTGGTGGTTCCAAGATCAATTCCTACCGCAACACCCATAGATCCTCCGTTGCATCAAGAATTCTAAGCAGAGTCACTCCCCATGGGTTCTGTGGGTCAATGAGTAACTTCAATGAAACAGCGTACAGCGCAACCGGCTGTTTGCAAAGCGAATAACGTGCTCAGTCGGCGTTATGACACGGAATCGTCGGTGTCGTCTGAATCGTCGGTCGTCGTCGTATTTTCTTCGGCTTCTGAATCAGTTGATTCTTCTGTTGCAGTCACCTCGGCGTCGGCGCCCTCCGCGGGGGGAGTGGTTTCTACTGCAACGGCGTCGTCTTCATCTTC
>JAFGXQ010000010.1 GCA_016936575.1 Deltaproteobacteria bacterium | reverse complement strand
GTGTGCTTTCAACAAAAAAAGTAAACGGTATCTGATGCGTTAGATAACATCCGAATGCGATAACTAGATGCACGAGGGCACAACTAATTCCGGTCTGTTTAACCAATACGCTGTTATGTCGCACCGAAGACGTCGAAATGACAACAAAATACAGCGATACGTGCGGCCCGTTTAAAAAATTAAACGGCGTCTGCATCAACACGATTACATCGAGAACCGCAATCACCAGAACATCAAACGCGGTGGTCAATGTAGCAACCATAGACGCGGACTTTCGGTTGCGGTGAAAGAAGTACACGGAAAAATTTACCGCTGCCCAAATTGCAAAGACGCCTTCCGACACAAATAAAAACCAGCGGATTGTTTCGAGCTGCAACAGGAACCAGAACGTGGTGACCACCATTCCAATGAAGGCTATCACCAGCTTGAACAACGCAATTTGACGTTCGGTTTGAACTACCTCTGGTAACGCTGTCAATTGCTTTTCGGAGTCTTCCATCATTCAGCAGCGCTCCTTTTTGGAGAGCCGGATAAAAAAACGTCAATTGACGTTCCCCGCGCGGACGTTGATGCGATGTGCAGGATGCCGTTGTGGTTTCGTATAATATTGTTCGCTATCGACAGTCCCAAACCGGCGCCGCGCCGAACGGTCTCTTTGGTTGAGAAAAATGGCTCCATACAATGCTTCTGTACATGGACCGACATTCCCGTTCCCAAATCAGAAATTCGCACGTGGAGATATCGTACTCCTCTGGCGTGAATAACATTTGAGATCTGAGTCAATCGCGCGGGGTCGGCTTCACTCAGCAGAATTCGAATTCGACCGCCGGCGGGCATCGCCTCTTTCGCGTTGAGACAAATATTCAGAAGAGCCTGAAAAACAGAACTTTCGTCGCCATCCACCACTGTGACATCCTCAACTTCATCTGTAAAAATGACTTCGTACAGGTCGCCGAATGTTTTCTGCGTGAAATCGCGAAGGTCGTTGAGCAGATTACGAAGATCAAAAGAGGTACTGTGTCTTTCAGACGCTCTCGACAACGCCAGCAGTCGTTTCAGAATATCGCGCGCGTTTTCAGCGCAATCCTGGATGAGCTGCGTGTGCATGCGGAGTTTGTTGTTGTTACCGTTTTTTTCTAATCGACCCAACTTCACTCGAATCAACGATACCGCACCGAGAATTCCCCCCAGTAAGTTATTAAAATCGTGGGCAAGTCCACGTGCAATCTGACCGAGGGCTTCGGTTTTCTGTGCCTGGGTTACCTGATCGCGCAACTCCTGATGCATGCTTAAATTACGAATGCTCAGTATTTTTTGTGTGTTGTCTTTCTGCGGCCATACCGATGCTTCCGAGATGGCGACCGGAATCGATGTACTGCTGGTTCGCTGAGTCACCATCTCATTATTCTGATTTCGCTGATACACCGCCGCGAACAGATTATTGACCGGTTTGCCGATGATTTCAGAAATCGGTTCATCGACCATCTCCAGAAAAGAACGATTAATGGTTTCAACCGTTCCCATGCTGTTTGTTAAAACGATGCCGTCGGGAACATTGTCAAACAGTGTCTGATATTTCTTCTGAGCCAGACGAATTCGTTGCGTGACATGCGCTACCACCCATGCGGTTACGGCTATCGCAAATGCTTTGGCCAACTGATCGAGAAACGCCATTGAAGCGACAACTTTTCCGTTGAAATATAGATAAGTATAGGAACCGGTCTGATTCCTGATCTGAAAGTATACGCTGATTCCGAGGTATACTGCGGCAGAACCGAAACCGACAATGTATGCGAGTCGAGTATCTTTACGCACGGCCACCAGCGCTATCGCGATGAAATAAAAAGAGACGATTAGATTATCGGAATAGTTCAAAGGCGTGATGTGCCCGAAAAAAAAATTAATTAAAGCCACATGCGCGACATCAGAGAGTGCCGCTCCCCAGGTCATCCAGGGGTGAAAGCGATCCCTACGAAGCGCGGTAAAAACCAATGCGTTGATAAGTATCCAAAGGGCGCCGGTAATTAGAATCGGATAAATGAATGAATACCCGAGAGATTGGCAGAGCAACGGAAAAAAAAGGAAATAAGCCAGAAAAATTGCAAAAATGCCGAACTTGAATTTACAGATTTTCGTTTCGCTTTCAACTACGGAAGCGAGTGGAGAAGGAGGCGTCTGAAACCTGAAAGAACGGGACGGCGCAGTCTTCATGAAGGATTCGCCTTTTGCAGCCGACGTTCTAAAAATGAAATCAAATTTCGGGCTCGGCCGTCCCAAGTGAATTTTTTTGCATCTTCGCGGGCTTGGTTCGCCAATTGCATCGCGTAATCGGGTTGGGCGATAAGCTGTTTCAACGCGGCTGCGGCTTTTGACGGAACATCGGGCTCAACCGTCACACAGTTGCGGCCATTCTCAAGCACGCCTTTGGTATCGGGAAGGTTCGGTGCCAGAATCGGGCGACCGGAAGCGAGATACGTGAAGGTTTTCATCGGCAACACGGTCGCGCGTTGCAACGGAATAGAGGAGGGCGGAAGCACCAGTACATCCGCCACTGCAAGGTATTCCGGAACGCTTTTTATCGGGACTTGCGGAACCAGTCGCACGTTTTTGAGCGAGCGCTGTTTCACGACGGTATCAAGGGCGGACACCTCGGTGTCATTTCCACCAACGATGAGCGTGATGATGTCGGGGCATTCCTCTGCAAGATCAAGAAGAGAGTGTACGCCTTTGTCTTCCCGGATATGACCGGTGTAACAGATAATCTTTTGATCCGGGGTAAACTGAAGTTTTTCGCGGGTGCGCTGTTTGTCCGGCAGCGCCGCAAAATCTCTAGGATCAAAACCGTTGGGAATCGCCTGTATCATGTCGGGTGCCACTCCGGCATCAATCATTACCTGACGAGAATATTCGGAATGTGTCGAAATCCCGACAAATCGTTTCGATGGAATGGCGCGTTTTACCATTTTCCACGCCCATGGGTCGGTATTCGGCAACGCCCGATATGTCTCGAACAGTACGGGCGCACGAAGTCCTGCGGCGATAAGAAGCGGCAAAATATTGCGAGTGTACACAACGTCATACTTGCCCAGTCGCGCTTTCAACGGCGCGGCGATACCGTGGGTGAATTTCTCAATCCGTAAATCCGATGCCGGCCAAAGCAGAATATCTTTTATATTGAAGTTACCTTCCACGTTGTAATACTCACAGATTTGACGCTTTCGGGCTGCTGCCGGAAGCGTTACATGTCTGGCCATTCGCGGCTGGATAAAATCCACGATCGCCCCCTGGCGGCCGAGTGCATCGATTGTTTTCATTACCTGCTGCGTATCTGTGTGTACGGATGGAAATCGTTCGTCAGAGATATATGCAATTTTCAAATTCACCTTCAGCTCCGTGTTGCCGGTTATTAATAGAGACAATTCAGCTCTTTTTTGCCTACTCTATCGAAGAATGCAAGAAATCTCGACAGGAAATGCGGAAATACGCTGTCGTTTGAGTTCCGTAAAACCGTAGGTCTGCTACGCGGTTTTTTCCAGGGATTTTTCCAATGCACCGAGCAATTGGGTGAAGCTGTACGGTTTGGGAATACAACTGTGTATGCCGACCCGCTGACATTTGGTTTTAATGCTGCTGTCACATATGGATGATATGCCTACGATAGGAATATGGTGATCCCGAACCGCTGAAATGGGGCTGCGAATGACGCCGGCGGTCTCCAATCCGCCCATATCGCCGATATCCAAATCGAGAAGCAGCACATCGAAGTTTTCTTCTTCAAGAAATTCCAGCGTCTGAGTGCTTGTCATCGCGGTTTTGAATGAACAGCCGAGTCGTTTCAAAAACGCGGTTCCCACCAGCTGTGCATCGTTGTTTCGATCGGCAAGCAGAATATTCAACACACCGGAGGGTGAGGAGGACAGACTGCTGACCACACGACCGATATCGGTATCATCGAGTTCCTGCTCGGGAGGCTGTTTGCCGAGGCGTGCGGTAAACCAGAACGTTGACCCTTTACCCACGGAGCTGTTTACGCCGATCTTGCCGTCCATCATGGACGAAATCTGCTTGGCCAACGCAAGTCCCAGACCGATGCCGGAATAGGCGCCGGCGAAGTCATCCGCCTGGGTGAATGCTTCGAACAGAGATGTCAACCCCTCTGGACTGATACCGATTCCGGTATCCGCCACGGTAAATTTCAGCACCAAATCTGTATCGATGGTGTCTTCCAGCGTGACCATGAGTGCGACCGTACCGCTTTTGGTAAACTTGAACGCGTTCTCTAATAAAATGCGAATCAGCTGCCCGAGACGCCACGGATCTCCCTGCAGAAAGGGATTTAGCCCCGGTTGAATTTTCTGTTCAAAGCTTACGCCTGTGGACTTGTTTCGAAACTGCACGTTCGCAACCACATCTGCGATAATACCTTCCAGATTGAAATTGACCCGCTCCAAATTCAGCGTCTGAGTTTCGATGCGCGAGTAGTCAAACAATTCTGTTAATGAACTGCTCAGACTCATAATGCTGGATTGTATCACTCGGGCATAATGGTGTTGTTCCTCTGACAGGGGAGATTCAAGCAAAATATCAATCATCGACTCAATACCCATTGCCGGAATTCGAAGCTCATTGCTCATTTTTTTCACAAACTGACTTTTGGCCAGATTTGCTTTTTCTGCCTGACGCTTGGCCAGATTCGCTTCCTGCACCGCGGCTTGGAGTTTTTGATTTGCAGCGGTAATCTGCTCTACATGACGGAGATTTTCTTTTTCGAGCCTTCGCTTGTCGTATGCACGATCAACCACGTGTTTTAAAATGTCGAGATCCATCACCGGTTTTTTCAGGTAATCCCAAGCGCCGTGTCGAAGCGCATCCACCGCATCGTCCATGTTGGCCATCCCTGAAATCATAATTACCGGTACCTTGGCATCTTTTTTTTTGATATATTTCAATACGTCGATTCCGTTGATTTCCCCGGGCATGCGTATATCAAGCAATACCACATCGGGATGAATCGAATCGTACATTTCAATAGCGGAAACAGCGTCATGCGCGACAGATACGACATAATCGCTGTCCACTAGAAAGGTTGAAAACGTTTCTCTGATTACCTGGTCGTCATCCACCACCAGAACGGAAGGCGGAGCGACCACTGTCATGGAAATATCCATATTGCTTCTCATGTTCAAACACCCTTGTGAAAGTATAAGTCTGACTCGTTTTTAAGAAATGACAAAGAAAAAAATGATTGTTATTCGATTGCGAAACAAGGGCAACGGACAACATGCGCCGTGCGTCAGATCACCTTAATGATATGTATTCCGGCTAACGGAAATTCTTCATCATCGGCAACACAGAAAATTTCAATGGGTTCAGATACAGCGGTTTCTATTTTAACAAGAATTTCAAACCTTGAAGATTCACTGATCGCCAGATGAGGAAATTTGTTTTTCACGCCCGGACTTTTAATGCCCTTGGTAACCGACACCTGATATTCTTTCGGAGAGTTTATTCTGAAATGAAAGGAATCGCCCTCTTTTAGCAATAGCACCCCGGTGACGCTGACAACCTGTGTGTCTTTCTGGTATACCAATTCCTTCTTTTCGGTATCCACATTGAACAGTAATATCCGGTGGTGAGTCTCTTTGACGACTTCCATTCTGGAAACCTCAATTTTTCGATATGGGTACAGATACGGAGAATTGACGAATTTCGCAGACATTTTCAATGCGAGATAACACTCGCCCCAACTTAAATCTTCAGGTGTACGATAGCCGTTGTCCGCACCCAAATCATCAATGAACGCATCAAGGTACGGCTCCATGATAAACTGCGATAATGCTTTTTCACAGAGATCATCCACATCGTTCACCGCGCGCTCATAATTTGTTGAAATATCGGCAATCAGTTCATCGACAGAATATTGAAAACCATACACATTCCCTGTGAAATTTCTGTCTACGAGCTCTTCCATGTTATCAGCGGTAATGTACCCGTCTGTTCCAAACCTGCCGAATATGTATACGGGAATCTTTCTCAACAAACCGAGCTGACAGGTTCGTCCGATAGAAATGAGTAAATCATATTCATCAATCACCTCGGCGGTAATCAGTTTCTGCTCGGTGACTGAACCGAATATGTCCAATGTGACATTATGTTTTTCAAGAAGCTGTGATTGCAACTCAAAAACATGAGAAGTCGTATAATTACTAATGAATATCGCTTTTTTCAGGGATTTCAACGGCCGGGTTGCCCCCTGGACATCAGCCAGACGATACGGATTCGGCAGAATGTTGATCTTCGGGTCGGGGACCTGCGTTTCGATGTATCTCATTTGAACTCTTTTATTCGACGCCGCCTGAAACACCACAAGGTCTGTTTCTTTAATAAAAAAGATGATCGATTCAATATCAAGCACAGGGGACATGGTGCACTGCACAAGTTTTTTCCACTGCAGATCCGTCCGATAATTCACAAGACGCGCGAACAAAGGCCAATGTGTCGACCAGATCAAATCAAATTGATTCGGCGCTTTATCGGATGAAAACTCGTTCAGCGTGCATACCGTGATACCGTAGTCTTCCAAATGAGACTTCATGGGTTCTCCCAGTATATATGTCACAACGGTGACATCACACTTTCGGTCTTTAAAACACTTGGCCAAATCAAGGGTCATCAATTCACTGCCGCCGTACTGTTTCATATAAAAATTCAAAATCAAAACACGGTTTACGGAAACCGGCTTTCTCGGCCTCAGCGACTTCATTCTTTCATGTAAAGATTCAAATAGTTTCAACATTTTTTTGCAATGTATCGCTCATCATTGAAGGACGCATCATTGGGGAGAGATGAGAACCTCGCGTTTGTTGACGCCGTTTGCCGGGCCAACGACGCCTTCTTTTTCCATAATTTCAACAATCCGGGCAGAGCGATTGTATCCAATGCGCAATTTTCGCTGCAACATAGATATAGAGCAGGTTTGCGCCTCTGCAACGATTGCTACCGCCTGATCGTACATTTCGTCTTTTTCTTCGTCATCCACATCGCCTCCGCCTTCGTCTTCGCGCGGTTTTAAAATCTCGTCGTCATATTCAGGAAGGGCCTGCTTCTTCAGAAAATCAACCACGTCCACCACTTCCTCTTCACTCACAAATGCTCCCTGAACGCGAATCGCATCCGAGGTGCCGGGAGGAATGATCAGCATATCGCCGTTTCCGAGCAGATGTTCAGCGCCGTTGGTTCCCAGAATCGTACGCGAGTCAATTCCCGAAGACACCTGACAACTGAGTCGGGCCGGGAAATTGGCTTTGATAAGTCCGGTCACCACATCGGTGGACGGACGCTGCGTGGCCACTATTAAATGAATGCCGGATGCACGGGCCTTCTGCGCCAAGCGGGCAATTGAATTTTCGACGTCTTTGGCGGCAACCATCATCAAATCGGCCAGCTCATCAATACAAATTACGATTAGCGGTAATTTCTCGGGAAGTTTGGCGGGCTGCACCACGCGATCTTCTTCGCCGAATTCCACCACAGTGCCTTCTGCGGTGATTGCCGTTTCAGCGGGGAGGGGAGTCTCTTGTTTTTCGCGGGCCTTTTCCAGAATCTTCTCAACCTTATTATTATAAGATTCGAGGTTTTTCGACCCCATATCGGCGAACAACTGATATCTACGTTCCATTTCGTCGACGCCCCATTTGAGTGCGAGACATGCCTGACTCATATCCGTGACCACAGGAAGCAGCAGATGCGGAATGTGGTTGTACGGTTGAAACTCAATCATCTTCGGATCAATGAGCAGCAGACGCAGTTCATCAGGGGTATAGGTATATAGAAAACTGAGCAGCATGGTATTCACAGATACCGATTTTCCCGAACCGGTGGTTCCCGCCATCAGCAGGTGCGGCATTTTGGCCAAATCCACTGCGAATGGGGCGCCGGAAATGTCTTTTCCGAGCGCCATCGGCAACTTGGCTTTGGTCTGAGCAAAGCATTTGTCTTCAAATATTTCGCGCAATCGAACCATCTCGCGCTCTTTGTTGGGGAGTTCAAAACCAACCGCATTCTTCCCGGGAATCGGAGCCACAATACGAACCCGAGTGACTTCCAACGCCATCGCCACTTCGTTGGACAGACTGCCTATTTTTGAAAGCTTTGTCCCGGAGCGAGGCTGAAATTCAAACATGGTGACCACCGGGCCCGGATGAATTTCCTTCACCTCGCCGGTAATGCCGAAGTCCTTTAAAACCGACATCAGTTTCACCGCGTTATCCTGTAGGTATTGTTCGTCAATATTTGAACTTGATTTTTCAGGTGCGGCCAACATTGACAGAGACGGCAACTGAAAATCTCCGTGTGCCTTCTGGTTGATTTCCGGTAGAGCCGGTTCGTCACTTTTCGCGACTGCCGGTTTGGTCTTCTGAACGATTTTCGGCTGCACCATAAGAGGTTCAACTTTCTCTTCAGCTTCAGCAATACTCTCTTCGGCAGGCGATTCTTTTTGTTTTTTTCGTTTCGCCTTGATTTCGGCTACTGTTTGTTCGGATTCTTCCTCTTCATCTTCGGGCAGTTCCGCGGTCCAGGCTTTCGCCACGCGCCACATGAACCCTGCCAGCATTTTTACTCCGGAAAGCAGCAGCAGGCCGACAGTCCGCCCAACCAGAAACAGCGATATATCTGTGATAATCAACAATGTGAGCAAAATGGCACCGAATGTCACGATATATGTGCCGGCAGTCGACAGCACAGAATTGAGCAATTCGCCCAGTATTCCGCCGATTACGCCGCCGCCCGCATGACCACCGGCAACCGGATCAACCAGCAGTGAGTTCATCGCGATAGAAGAAAAAACGACGATTATCAGACTACCGATAACTCCTTTGGCGCTCACTTTATAGGCATAACCGGTGAAGAGACATGCCGCAAACACCCACATGGCGAGATTCACCATATACGCGGCGGCCCCGAAAGCAGAAAAGAACACAAATGCCATCCAGGTGCCTGCCGGTCCGACCACGTTTCCGCCGGCAACCGGAGAACCGTTCTCCTGCAAGCCGTCATACGAAAACAATGCGAGCGCCATCACCAATGCCAGGGAAGTGACAATAACTCCCAACACCTCGTGCCAGCGGGAAGGAACTTCCAGTTCCAACTCGTCTGGAACCTCAAACTCTTCTGATACGGAATTTGCAGATCTTTTGCTCATTATTTACTCCTGTACACAAGAGTAAATAACGAGGAATCACGTGCGAAGTCAAAAAAACAGCCTTTATAATATAGTCAATAAAAGGATATTTTTACACTTTATGCCACATATCATACGGAACATGACCCCATTGGCCGTTTGCCCGTTCTCGTTCCATCTGGAGATATTCCAGTGTGGGTTCAGGATTCAGGCAAGGGCCGCAGTACCATTCGTTTTTATAACGAACTACCGCCAGTTTCCCGCATTTGTCACATTTCTTGATTTCTTTTTTGGTGGGACGAGGCATCGAAGCACCTTTCTGCAGCAGTTAATTCAATGTGAACAAAATGCTGCGTGATAGTTCACCGTAAAAGAATACTGAACGTTTAACAAGTGGAATTCGTGCGAAAACTGGATTTTTCGCAAACCGCGGTCAATATCGAAAACGGAGAAATTCGGGCTGTCCGGTGGGTGCTGCAAGGAAATGATAGAGTGTCTCAACCCAAACTTTCTGTGTCGCAGAAGATATATTATGTCAACTAAAACGCAATGGGCTTTGCTTAAGGTAATACTTTACCGATTTCATTGTAAAGTGCTTATTTTTTTTGTGTTTCAATTATCAAATTTGGAAATTAACTCGACGTTCAGATTGAAGAATATGGAAATGTCATCGCGTTCACCCCGCCTTGTCCAATCCGCTGCCGCGGCCACTTCCATTTCCCTTTTTAGCTTGAATAAATGCTTTCCGAACTCCAGCCCCACGTCGAGCCCCATCAGGTAGCTTGAATCGATTCCGGTCAACTCCGAAGTTTCTGTCGTGCCGTTTTGAGTCAATTCAGAATTCATCGAAACGATGGTAAAGGCCGCGCCGAATAATCCGGTCACGTAGAATGCACGCGCATGAAACTGGACCGTTCCCACTGTCTGAAAACGACTATATTGGGTTGTTACGTGAATGGTATCGTTACCCTCGGACATATGATGAGCAAAATAGATAAATCCCAGGTTCAGCCCGAGTCGAAGTTTCCAAAATTGAGCAAACCGAAACTTAAGCAACGGTCCGAGCGCCACTGCACTATCGAAATCATTCTTTTTTTCAGGGTGCTCGTGCAAGCCGCTCCCGAGCAGAAAACCACCGCCGAACCAGAAACCCAGCGGATCCAACGGCGCCACCGGCGGTTCAGAACCCTCAACGTCGGAATCATTATCTTCTCCTGCTTCCTGCGGATGCACCTGGTGGACAGTTAAATCAGCAGCAGATAATGGTTTAAGTTCAGTGGATACAGGAACAGAAGGCGCTGCGGGTTGAACGGGATTGCCCCCCTCAGACGCCACCGGTGCAATGGGCACACTGGACGGTGTCGCCGAAACGTCGTCTTGCGAATCGGTGTCCGATGGTTGATTCACAGAACTCTCTACCTGTTGCGCCTCGCTCGGTTCAACGGTCTGAGCATGTAATGTATACGGTAAACTGTACAGTGCTGCAATAACCCAAAAGTGTAATAATTTCAATGGCATACTTCCAGTTCTGAATAATGTATCGCATATCGTTCAGCGAGCACCTGACACGCAACGGGTTGCCTTGCGGCACTGAATTGAGAAAGTAACTGATTGAAAAAATCCGTGAGAACGAAGTATTCGGCGCCGTAATCGCCAAGGGCTTTCATCGAGCTGAACGCCGCGGTTGCCACCTCCTGCCGCATTGCGAGTCCGGGAATACCTGTGCTGTTTGACGGGAGCCCTTGAAAACGCCGCTCCATCTCGTACAGCGTCGCGGACACAAATGCGCCGATTACATAAGGATTGAACTGCAGCGGCCCCAGGGATTCCGCGTCCATATCATATACCGCTTTGTATTCGATAATCTCCGCGGCATTTCGAGTCACCTGAATATCGCTGATAGACGGTCTGATGTAATCGGGATCCCCCGTGAGGGCAACTGCGAACACATCTGCCAACCCTTCATTCAGGCCATAAAGATAATTGTCGTTCACCTGACCGGCGGCAAGACCGTTTGTCAGGTTGTCTAGAATCAGCTCCTGAAACACCGCATGGGTGTATTCGTGGGTCAATACCCCGGGATTCATTGACAGTGGAACGCCCACATCAATCGTGAACGGCAAAATATAAAATCCGCGATCATTCTCATCGATGGGCATATAAAAGGCGTTGTTTGCGGCCGCTTCGTCTTCGATCTGCCCCAGCTCATCAATTGAAATCACTTCGGCAAAATAGTAGGTTTCCAGATTTTCCAACCGATTTTTTTCCATGCCGACGGATTCAAAAAACAACATGGCTCGCTCAATACCGTAATATACCGAAATCATTGCCAGAGAACTGTAGTCTTCAGGATAATACACATCGCCGGCTTTCAGGGCGTTAAATGCGACAGAGGAACCCACCTCGTTCCAGCGCACCTCCTGAAGCTGATAATCCAACTCAATTGACAGTCCTCCCAGAACGGTGGTCGCCCTTCCCTCCAGCCGATGAAGATCTGTCAGAGTTTCGACTGTATTCACTTTGTAGACAATAGAATCAGTTTCGGGATCATGCGCCAGCATTTCAATGTCGTAACTGGATTCTTTACACCCGATGAATAGCAGACTGCTGAAAATAGAGGCGAACAGCAAAAAATATATCGAACTTCTCATCTTTATCATGGTAATGCCTAATTAGTACAATTGCAGCTGCCTTGGAAGCGATTTTTTCATCACTAATTTAATTTACATTCAAACGCTCATGAATACAATCGCTGCGATTTTGTTTGAGCTGCACATCCGCACCGCGAACTTGAAAACCAAGGAGTGATCCGTTGAATTTATCAAAAACCAGGAACTTCTGTATCATTGCGCATATTGATCACGGAAAATCCACATTGGCAGACCGCATTCTGGAATTGACCGGAGCAGTGGATGAGCGCAGTAAAAAAGATCAGTATCTGGATAAAATGGACTTGGAGAGGGAACGCGGAATCACAATCAAAGCCCAAACCGCAAGGCTGCCTTACACCGCCGCGAACGGCGAAACATATACATTGAACCTGATTGACACCCCCGGCCATGTCGATTTCAACTATGAGGTGGAACGGGCCCTCGAGGCATGTGAAGGCGCTGTACTACTGGTGGATGCCACCCAGGGGGTACAGGCGCAAACTCTGGCCAACGCGTATCTGGCCATCAACTCCAACCTCGAAATTATTCCGGTACTAAATAAAATCGACGTCAACGGCGCAGATGTGGATTCCGCCCTGCAACAGATTGAAGAGGTTTTAGGGCTCGATACAGAAGACGCACTGCAGATTTCAGCGAAAACCGGTCAGGGTGTGGATCAGGTTCTGGAAGCCGTCGTGCGGCGCATTCCTCCCCCAAAAGCACATGAAGACGAGTCGCACCTGCGTGCATTGATCTTTGACTCTTGGTACGACACCTACCGCGGTGCGATTGTGTTGGTTCGTATGAAAAGCGGGGAGATACGCAAAGGCATGAAGGTCGATTTCATGGCCACCGACAAACGGTATGAGGTGTCGGAGGTCGGTGCATTCAGCCCCGAACCGGTAAAGCTGAACTCGCTCACGTCGGGCGATGTGGGCTATGTGATCTGCACCATCAAGTCGGTGCACGAAACCAAAGTCGGCGACACCATCACCGCAGCCGATGACCCGGCCAAAGATCCGCTACCCGGTTTTCGAGTAATCAAACCGATGGTGTTCTGCGGCGTGTTTCCCACCGAACCGGCACAATACGACGAACTTCGCGATTCCATGGACAAACTCATACTGAACGATTCGTCTTTCGTGTTTGAGCCTGAAACGTCGGAAGCGCTGGGATTCGGATTCCGTTGCGGGTTCCTGGGGCTGCTGCATATGGAGATTATTCAGGAACGACTGGAGCGCGAATATGACCTCGACATTGTCACCACCGCACCGACGGTGGTGTATCGCGTCAGCCACAAAGACGGACACATCATCGAAATTGACAACCCCGCTCATCTGCCACCCGCGGGAGATATCGCGAAGATTGAAGAGCCCTATATCAAAACGTCAATTCACGTCCCCCAGGATTTCGTCGGCCCTGTGATGAAATTATGTCAGGATCGTCGTGGAGAACAGCAGAGTCTGGAATATGCGGGGCCGGGGCGAATCATTCTGAACTATCTGCTTCCAATGGCAGAGGTGCTGTTCGACTTTTTCGATAAATTGAAGTCTGTCTCAAAGGGGTACGCCTCGATGGACTACGAGATTATCGGCCATCGCCCCAATGACCTGGTGCGACTCGATATTCTGGTGAACGGCGAACCGGTGGATGCGTTGTTTGCCATCGTTCACCGCGACAGTGCATATCACATCGGCACCGAACTCACCCGAAAGCTGAAAGAGCTGATTCCACGCCAGCAATATCAGGTGGCTGTGCAAGCCGCCATCGGCAGTCGGGTGGTGTCCCGCACCAATGTGAAGGCGCTTCGTAAAAACGTGACAGCGAAATGCTATGGCGGTGATATCACCCGAAAACGCAAGCTGCTCGAAAAACAAAAAGAGGGAAAGAAGCGAATGAAGGCGGTCGGCAAGGTCGAAATTCCCCAGGAAGCGTTCCTCTCCCTGCTGAAAATTGAAGACCGTTGAATTTTGTCAGTCGGCGGATTCCTCCCCGGGCTCATCGGCAAACCGCATCGCATTGGCCCCGGTAATCCACTCGGTCCGGGTTTCCCCGTCTTCGAGATTATTCAGCAATGCCACCACAATCACGCGTCCGTATCCCTCTTTATAAAAGATTCCGGCAGACGCGATCGGCTTGTCGGAAAACGCGGGAATCGGCTGAAATGTACCGGTGGTGTACTTGGTCGCATTGAACCGCGAAGACGCCTCAGTGGCTGGGTGATCCTGTATATCGGCCACGAGATTCGCACCGTTCAGACGAATCATGGTGGTCATCAGCTCGTTGGTAACTGAAATCACATTCCCCTGGGCGTTTTTCTCGGTGATTTCACCGGGCAGTACTTTAATGCGAACGTCGACCTTGCCGCTTTTCGAAACCAGACCGTAGTCGTATTCCCAGACATCATTACCGATGGGGAGCGCACCGTCGAATGAATCGGGAATAACCAGCTCCACCCTGGCCGCCACCAATTTATCGATGAACGCGGTAGGCAGGCTCATTTCCTCGTACCGGCTTCTAAGCTGCTCCTCCAGAGCCACCTCCAACTGTCGGTTCTCCACAATCACGGTTTCGTCTTCGTTCGACGAGACTGTGGTCGGTTCACCGGTTTCATTTTCCGGCGTTGTTGCGGTGTCCGCCGGCGCACCGCCGCAATTCAATCCGACGAAAGTCAGCAGCGTCAATAGTCCTGTTTTCAGTATTTTTAATCTCATACCCAATTCCTTTTCATCGTCTTTCCGTTCCCTACTGGTTCAATGGGCAGACGTCTGACGAGCATCGCCGTTCAACGCCTTACTTAATTCATTGCTGCTGTAATCATAGGTGATTCATCACACCGCGGCCAGCACAAAATCGGTGTTATTGACGTCAGTCCTCATCGAAGAACATCGGCTGTACGCTCTGCATATATGCATTGATTTGCGATGCTTCCTGCGGATCCAGATTCAGAAATCGCACGCCGACGCCGGGGGGCGTATCGGGTGTGGTTTCATTATATTCCCGCGACCATCGGACTTCGCCGTCCACACTGATCACCGGACCATTCGGCAAACGAAAATTCAGATTCACCAGTGTTCCGATGGTATGCATATCGTATGTCGCAATAAAAAGACCGCCCGATGAAATATCGGTTGAAAAGCCGGTGAAAAAATTAGAGTCCGATTGCATACCGATATCTGCCTCGATCGCTTTGCGGGGTGCGGAGCGACGTTCATCATGTTCCGGCGTTGTCGGTTTCGGCTGATGGGAAACTGCCTTGTCGCGAGGCGTCTGTACAGAATCCGACGCAACAGATCTGTTTTTATCGTCAGCAACGGGCGGAACGCTCAACGCTTTCAACACCGGAAACAGAATCGCCAGAATCCGCGCCACGGTTGATGTGGCCGCCTGCAATTTCGTGTCATCGGCCGGGACATTCTGCATCATCTGCAATATGTCGCGCAGATATTGCATCGCCTCGTTAATGGGTTTCGCAGATTGCAGTTGCTGCTCCTGCGCGGCAAACAGCGCCCGAACCGCACCCGCCAACAACCCCGCGACGGCGGATAAATCAAGTTCCACCGCATGAAGATCCTGAACCAACCCGAGCGCATTTCCCAGCGCTTCCCGCGCTCTGGAGACCTGAACCAATAACTGCTGTACATTTCTATCGTTTGTCATCGTTTCATCCCCGTTTAACACATCGGGTTTTACAGGAGTCGCCGCAACTCGGTCGTATCGTTTAGAAAAATAGAATATATCATAGAACGCGAAGAAATCTCCCTTTTGCCCCCAACTTTTTTCGTTTGCAGTGGTTTTGCCTGAGCGAAACGGTTACTAAGGATTTGAATTTATGGTATAAGTATAATCAGCGAAGCTTGTCGTTTAGTTGAACGCCACGCAAAACGCGTGTTTTACATTATTAAAGAGGAAATTATGCACAGGAACAAAACAGGGCTACTTATTATTCTTATCGGGCTCGCCCTCCCGGTGTTTTTGGGGTGTTCCAGCGACACCAAACGGACAACAGGAGGCGCCGACGCAGATGGTGATGCGGACAGTGACAGCGACGGAGACCTCGATTCCGATGAAGTGCCCGCGGAAACCGCCGACGACGGTTATGTGACCTTCGGCAGCAACTGGTATGGGTACGCATGGACTGAAGTCGGCCGAGAAGACGTAGATACTATTTCGCCGTCCAGCTATGACGGTTTAGAAGCCGGAGAAACATTATGTGCGGCAGGAACGGTTGCCGCGGACGGTATCGGCTCCTACGGAATGATCGCCATTAACATTCACCAGGACAACGACAAAGACGCCCAGGCGGATGCGGTCTCTCTTGCCGGAGACGGCGTCACCATCGATCTGGGAATTGAAACGGGGGTTAATCAGTTGATCATGGAACTTCACGGCGTTCGCGAAAATCCCGGGGACGAACACGACACCTGGTGCCGGCGAATTGTCGGATACGGCGACACCTATCGATGGACAGATTTCACCACCCAATGTTACAATAACATGAACCCGGGTGACCCCTACAATGGCGAGCCGATTCAGTTTATCTCCATCACCGCTCCCGGAAACATCTCTTCGGTATCGTACGACTTCTGCATCAATGACATCACGCTGGAGGATGACATTCCCGAAGATGAACCGGAGGAAGAATATCCCGAAAAAGAAGGTGAAATCTGCGCAGACCAGTCGACGGTTCACGTGTATACGCAAGACCCCCAGACTGCGTATATGCTGTCAAACAATGTGTGGAATTCCAGCGGCGGGCAGCAGTGTCTGTCGTATGTGAACAACTCCTTTGAGGTGACCACACAGACGAATTATTTCGACAACTATGCGCCGGCCTCATATCCTTCCCTGATTTACGGCGTGAAAACCCAGGCGGAGTACAGCTGGTATTCAGAGCTGCCCAAGCGCGTCAGTGACCTGGGCGCGGTGACCACTCATTGGAGCACCAACGCGGGAACGCCCAGCGGCACGTACAATGCCGCCTATGATGTGTGGTTCAACAGCACCGAAAATGCTGAAGATGAAGTATCTGATCAGAGTCAATTGCCGACCGGTACGTATCTAATGGTTTGGTATCATTACCAGGGAGGAATCCAGCCGATTGACTCCGACAGCGGCGAGAATGTAACCGTGGCCGGTCAGAGCTGGCGAATCTGGAGAGGCACTCCCGGGCCGTCGGGCGCCAAGCATATCGCGTTCGTCGCCACCGGAAAAACGAGTCTTACATTTGATTTAAAAGACTTCATTGACATCGCCGTTTCGAAGGGAGATCTCAATTCCAGCCACTACCTATCCGCCATTCAGGCCGGTTTCGAAATCTGGAACGGCGGCGTCGGCTTGAAAACCAATGAGTTCTGGGTGGATGAAGATACCATTTAAGCCTTTCTGACAAAATACCCTCCGTCTGTTCTTAAAAAAAATCACTAGAAGCCGTTATATTTGATGTCTCATTGCCGTTATATGGAAA
Organism: Deltaproteobacteria bacterium; assembly: GCA_016936575.1. Lineage (GTDB taxonomy): Bacteria > Myxococcota_A > Polyangia > JAAYKL01 > JAAYKL01 > JAFGXQ01. The sequence goes on along the minus strand of JAFGXQ010000010.1, from coordinate 23,043 downwards.
AGGATGTGCCATGAAAAAAGTACTTGTAATTGATGATGATCCGTTTATCCGAGATGTACTCAAACAAACGTTGGAGCGGAATTCTTTTGCGGTTACGCTGGCGGACGACGGAGAAGAGGGACTGCAAAAGTTTGCGACAGACTCCTTTGATTTGGTGATCACCGATCTTATCATGCCGAAAAAAGAAGGCGTGGAAACCATTGCCGAACTGAAAAAAATTGCGCCTGAAGTTAAGATTATCGCTATTTCGGGTGGGTATCGGCTTCCCGCTGAAAACTACCTGAAAATTGCTTCCACACTGGGCGTAAACGGCACATTGATCAAACCGTTTGAAAAATCAGAGCTGATTGCTGCGGTTAACAAAGTGTTGGAATGACCCGTTCACCCGAAAATATCGGTATTAACCAGTTGCAGAAATGTGCGAAAAGAGAGGTTACGTATGAAAGGACTGATAATTGACGATACCCTGCTGGAATGTGTCATTACCGGAACACATGAAGGATTGGAAATGGCAGAAGTATCTCCGCTGGCCGTCGGCGCCTCAAAGTTCAACACCGTGAACAAAGAAATATCCGTTATTGTCGGGCTTCATGGGGAGACGCGAAACGGCAACATGGCCATTAATTTATCAAAGCGCACCGCGGTTCATCTGGCAGGAAAACTGATGGGGGAAGAGATTCATGAACTGGATGAAGATGCCATCGATGCACTGTGTGAAATCGGCAATATGGTTGCCGGCCGCTTTAAAGAATTACTGATTAATACACCTCACGAATTTCGAACGATTTCGCTGCCGGCGATTATTTTCGGGGCCAATTACACTATGTACCATACAAAAAATATCACGTCGATTTCGGTCATGTTTGAGCTGAATGATATTTCCATTGTTCATATGGGCGATAAATTCTTCAATGTGAGCATCGCCCTTCTTTCCCACGTTTGAATCGGCTTCTTTCCGGTTCAACGCGTGTTGCCTGAAAACTCCCTGATTCGCTTTTCCATTTATTCGAAAATAATATTCGAATATTGTATAGTAGAGGGTGTCACAGATACGATGTTGAATGATGAACCTCTATACGAAGCACGCAACGGAAATGGGTCGCAATGAAAGATGAGTCACCAGGTGGACTTCCTCCGAGAGATTTCGACGGCTACCAGTTGATTAAACGATTGGGTCGCGGCGGAATGGGGGAAGTGCACAAGGCGCTCGACACTCTTCTGGATCGATTCGTTGCCATTAAATTTATTACCAGCGCCCGCGCCGATGACATTGCCAGAACCCGATTTCTACTAGAAGCCCGTGCGTTCGCCAGGTTGCAGCATCCAAATGTGGTATCAATTTATCGCGTGGGAGAAGTCAACGGATTCCCCTACCTGGTTTCTGAATACGTGAAAGGAAAACCACTGGATGCATTGGCATCTTCAAGTCTGAATATTAAAGAAATTATCAAAATCAGTTCCGGCATTGCCCGCGGTCTGGCCGCTGCTCACAAGCAAGGGGTGATTCACCGCGATATTAAACCCGGAAACATCATGGTCACCGACAGCGGGGAGGCGAAAATACTGGATTTCGGAATCGCCAAGCTGCTGGAGTCGATGTCGAGCAATACACTGGTTACCGGCACGGTGAATAATACCGCGATTCAATATTCGATTGATGCAGATATTGACGATAACCCCAATTTAGATAACTCCGTCCCCTATGAGCCCTATGAGCCGTATGCAGATCAACCCACTAATGAATATGAGCCTCTAGCTGACGAAGATACGCCGCTTCACGAAAAAGATCTGACCCGGCCGGGAACTGCCATTGGAACCCCCCGCTATATGGCACCTGAAGTATGGCGTGGAAAAGAAGCCACATTTCGCTCCGACATTTATTCATTCGGCGCCCTGCTCTTTTTTCTATGCAGCGGTCATTCTCCTCACAACGGGAAAACGGCAAAAGAAATCGGTCGTAAATGTGTGACCCAGGATGCGCTGCCTCTGGAGACCGTTGTTCCGGGTATTCACCCTGGTATCGCAAAAGTGGTCAATAAGTGTCTTCGCCGCAATCCGGAAAAGCGATATGGCGATGGTAACGAACTTCGTATTGCGTTGGCGCAGCTGACCCCCGAAATGAGAACCGAAGTTTCTCCCGAGGGAAATCCATACCGCGGACTTCACCCGTTTGAACAGGAACATAAAAATTTGTTTTTCGGACGCGATTCCGAAATACGTCTGATACTGGAACGGCTAAAATCCGAACCGCTGGTGGTGGTGGTGGGCGATTCCGGCATCGGAAAGTCCTCTCTTTGCCGGGCGGGAGTTATTCCCCGCGTGGAAAGCTGGCTGGGTGATAAACGCAAATGGCAATCGGTCACAATTATTCCCGGGCTTCACCCGGTGGTCACCTTCAGTGCATCGCTATGCCCGTTTATCAAAAAGTCGGAACAGGAAATTGAATCTGCAATTATCAACGAACCGGCAAGCATTGCGCGTATGCTGCGTTCGGCATCGGGTCCGGAAGGCGGTCTGCTGATTTTCGTCGATCAGCTGGAAGAGCTTATCACCATCAGTGATGCGAAAGAATCCGAAGCAATTGCAGATCTGCTGAAATGGTTGTCCATTCCCACGCCCGGTGTTCGTCTGTTGGCAACGGTAAGGGGTGATTTTTTGAGTACGGTGGCCGCGATGCCGCAATTGAGCGAACAGATATCAACCGCTCTCTTTTTCGTACGTCCCCTGACTCGTGATCGTGTCACAGAAGCCATTGTAGGCCCGGCAGCGGTAAAAGGCGTCAGCTTTGAATCTGATGAGCTGGTGCAGACACTTGCAGATGCCACGCTCGATGCCGATGGCGGGCTTCCGCTGCTTCAGTTCACGCTGCACGAATTGTGGGATGCCAGACAGGACGAACAGATCTCCCGGAAGTCACTGGCGACTATTGGTGGTGTGGACGGCGCCTTGTCGCGTCATGCCGATAATGTGTATGGCCAATTACCGCCGCAAACCAGAGAAGCGGCTAAAAAAATCATTCTGCAGCTCATCACCGTGAAACGCACTCGAACGCGAAAAACCGAAAATGAGCTGAACCCCAGACGAGAAAAAAATATCAAAGACGCGCTAAATTGTCTCACGCGTGGTCGCCTCATCGTCGCCCGTGAATCCGCTGAAGGGCCGGAATACGAAATCGCTCATGAATCGTTACTGAACGGCTGGAGTACACTTGCCAGCTGGCTGACAACCAATGCAGATGCCGAGGTAATCAAAGATCGCATTCAAAAAGCTGCGCAGGAATGGATTCGTCTAGGTTACGCAGGCGAAGCACTGTGGCAGAAAAAGCACTTGGCCGAAGCAAAAAAAATTGACATCAAATCCCTCGACGGCCCATCGCGAAAATTTCTGCAGGCATCGAAAAAGGCATATCTGAGCCAAACAATTTTCGCATGGTTGCTAATACTGTTGATACCTGTTGTGGTGGTTTCTGTGTACACCACCGGTTATGTGCACAGGCTTGATACGCAATCACAGAAGACTGCCGACGAAATCGAGAAAGCGCGGCAGTTGCTGCAGCGCATTGAGCGACAGAAAGAACAATCCGAACAGATGAAGCAGAAAGCGTTTGACCTGTTCGAACAGATTCGCCTGGAACCGGCTGAGACGGCATGGGAAAAATATTTGTCACTGGCGAAACCGATAGGCCACTGGTACGCGGAATCCGCCAGACACCTTGAAGCCGCGCTGCTGTTGTCTGACAAAAACGATACCGCGCAGCATCTGTACGCCAGGGTGCTATTCGAACGAGCGCAACTGGCGTATCAAAAGCATGAATACTCTAAATCCATTGAATTCATTGAAAGACTATCTTTATATGATAATGGAGAATATACGGAACGCTGGAATGCCCAGGGAAGCATTTCGTTCAATGTGATCACAAAGGAAAATGTTAACGGCGTCGCTATCGACATTTCACGTTTCCAACCAACGCAGGTTGACCCGCAGCAAAATCAGAGAATCGGTTCATTGAAAAACCGTAACGCAACGATGAAACTGGCACCGGGCTCATATGTGGCAAGCATTCACATTGAAGGATATCCGCAAATTCTGTATCCTTTTCTGGTGAAACCCAATCAGCATACACAGATTGCATTTGTGCTTCCCTCGCGTCTCTCGATTCTTCCGGGGATGGTTTATGTTCCCGCCGGAAAATTTCTATTCGGAAGCGCCGAATCCGAGGAAACACGTAAAGATATTTTCGAGACCGTTCCGATTCATGAACGTTCCACATCGGATTATCTGATTTCCCTGAATGAGGTTACGTTTGAGCAGTGGCTGACATTTGTTGAAGATCAGCCCGATGATGCCCAAGCCGCGTTACTTCCCCATGTGGGAGAATACGGTATTCAAGGTGAGGTGTCTCTGACTATGAACACGGATGGCCGCTGGGTGTTCACTCTGAAAACAAACGGAAATGAAATCCAGGCTGTCGAAGGTGATTCATTTGTGTACCCGCAGCGACGGATTCACGCGGAGCAGGACTGGCTGCAGTTTCCGGTGGTCGGCGTAACCGCGCAAATGGCTGTTGCATATACTGACTGGCTGAATCGAACCGGTGAACTGCCCCATGCGCGTCTCTGTACTGAATTAGAATGGGAACGGGCGGCACGGGGAGCGGATCATCGAATTTACCCCCATGGCGATTTCATTTCCCCCGGCGACGCCAATTACCGTGCGTCATATCCGGATTCTCCGGCAGCCATCGGCCCGGATGAAATCGGTTCCTATCCCCAATCGATTAGTCCTTTTGGTGTAAATGATATGGCCGGAAATGTTTGGGAATGGACCACTTCTGTACTGAACAACGGATATGTGTTGCGCGGCGGCAGCTACAACGTGGGCGCCACAGAAATCCGAACCACCAAACGAACTACTCCAACCGCATCATTCCGCAACAGCGGTGTGGGATTTCGAGTATGCGCCGACGTGGGCGACTGAAGCCAAAGGCGCCCGCGTTACATGACCAGCGTCACCACGCATTGGGCAGCTCGTTCTGAAGAAACTGTCAGCTGATTTGCTATACACGCCGGTATCACAGCTGTTTCTCCTTTTCGGATAGACATAACGGAATGCTCAGCGTTCAACGTGATCTCTCCGTCCCCCTGTGTATGCATAAGTACGATTGGACCGGCGTGAGAAAACCCTGCAGACTCGCCATCGTTAAACGCCACGGTTTCCATCGAAAAATAATCGCAGCGCACGCCGGGACGACCGGAATACGGTGATACAATAACAGGTTCTTCAAACTCATCAAAATGAATCGATTCCATTGCTTCCGACACGTGCAATTCTCTGGGCCTGCCGTCCAGTCCTACGCGATTCCAGTCGAACACCCGATATGTGGTATTTGAAGACTGCTGTACTTCCGCAAGAACAATTCCGGCTCCGATTGCATGAATGGTGCCTGAGGGAAGAAACACGTAGTCACCCGGTTTGACCGACTTTTCGTGCAAATACTGTTCAACCGTGCCATTCGTCAGCGCGGATTCAAATGCGCTTCGTGTCACGCCAGTTTTCAACCCAACATATAATTTCGCAGCCGGTTCACACGAAATAATATACCATGCCTCGGTTTTCGGCCGGGCGCCCTTCCCCAACCTGACACAGGCATTCGTATCAGGATGAACCTGCACCGATAGCGTTTGCTGCGCATCGATGAATTTAAATAATAGCGGAAACCTTCCCTCCAACAGAGATGCTGTACCCAGTAACGCCTCGGAATGATCTGCAACCAACTGCTCGATGGTAGACCCGACAAAGGGACCGCCCTTTACGGTGGATTGGTTGCCGTCACCGTCCAGATCAACAAGCTCCCACGATTCGCCATATGGGTCATCCGAAGGTAGACGCCGGGAAAACAGGGTTTCCATATTGCGCCCGCCCCACACGATGGATTTTAAAATGGGTGCAAATTTCAGAATGGGTAGATGTACCATGGGTTCTCCTTTCCGGGGCTGATGCTGAAAAAACCGGATATCACTCCTTCATTTTATAGTCAGTATGGTATAGTGGCAGATAAAAACAATATAAAAACCGATTGTTACCGAATGCATCCTTTTTACCAGATTCTGAGTCTAACCGCTTGTTGTTTCATTGCGCTATCGTTCAGCGGTTGTGAAACCGAAAACCAGTGCGAAGAATCATCGATGCCCACAACTATACAGACAGCTTCTCTGGTACACTTTGACACCGATATGGATGCTGCAACCAACGGGTACGCGTTATGCGGAAACCGACAGCCCCGTTTTGACAACCGGTTTTCTCCGTATAAAGGCGGCAGTGTTTCTGTTGATGTGGTTGTCGAACATTACTCTTTTCTAGGATGTCCCCATTGCGCCCGCTTCGCCGCATACGTGGAAGATTTGCTGTCGCGCTATCCTGACATGGAGCAACACGTTCGTTTTTATTTCCACCACTATACGTTTACAGGGTACGAACATTATCACGCCGCTGCTTTCGCGGCATCTCAAGAGAGTATGGAATTATTCTGGCAGTTCCACGATATTCTGTTATCCACCACCGGCGTGGAGTATTCCTTCCAGCAGCTACGAGACGTTGCCATGTACGATCTTTCACTCGATATGACCGCGTATGATGCGGCGGTCAACAACATTACTGCCGATGGGGCGCGAACGTATGCCTTCCTGGAAGAAGAAAAAAAGATAGCGAAAGCCAATTGCGTTTACGGCACACCTTCCGTATACATTTGTGGTGAATTCATCGAAGACTGGCGGAATTCGGAAGACGTAATTCTACAATATCTGCAAGGTCGAAACGAATAGTTTTATGGATATCAAATTCACCTTTTTAAATGGCGAGCGGGAAAACAAATCAGTCGCATTCGACCGGCAGCTGATTGTGAATATGGGATCCCGGAAAGACAACGACTTCGTGCTGAACTTGCCTGATGACACAGCTGTTGCCGGTTATCACACACAGATTCGTCAGGTGAAGGACAAAATTTTCATTCAGGATATGGGAAGCGCCCAGGGTACATTCCTGAATGGACAGAAGATTTCCAAAACCCAGCTCTCGACCGGCGATGAGGTCCAACTCGGCATCGGTGGTCCCCGCTTCCAGGTGACTTGCGATGTAAGCGCTCCCCGTCTTTCGTTATTCGCGTCAAAGGAAACCCACAAGTTATACGGTCAGCGCACAGTGGGTATGATGATTCAACAGGCTCTCAAATCAGCCGGAAGCGGAATGAGTCGTTCCACTTCGTATTTTGAAGCGCTGCTTGAAAATAAATTACGAATCACCGCACGTCGGTATCGCATCATGCTGTTACTCATTTTTGCGTTGTTACTCGTAATGGGTATCGTTCTGGGAGTATATATATACCAATCCAGCACGACCCCCGGAGTGAAACTGATTTCCAATGAATCTGACGCTGCAGAATCGATTGCAAAGTATAACAAGTACAATATTTTTCTGCTGGCCGGTCTGCCCGTTGAATCAAAACCCGACGACAACGCCTACCAGGGGTTTTGCACGGCATTCGCCATCGGCCCCAACCTGCTCGCCACCAATGCACATTGCGTTCGGAAAGCCACTCGGGAGTACAGCACCGTATGGGCATTGATGAACGAGGCCCCGAAAAACCGATATCAGATAAAAAAAATGTATGCGCATCCCGATTATACCCCTGAAAGTATCACACCAGACGTGGGAATTCTTGAAATCAACGGTTCTCTTGAAACATACGTGAAAATGGCTGGGAAAGAGCAGCTACGTGAATTGGAGCCGGGTTCTTTTGTTTATCTGTTCGGGTTTCCGGGCAAGTTAAACAATCTGGCTCAACCGGTGGCTACATTCGTTCGGGGAGAAATCGGAAGAGTGACCGCACTCGATCACAGTATCAGCTCCTTCGACAAAAACACATTGTTGCAGCATTCTGCAGCCATCAGCGAGGGAACCTCCGGGAGTCCGATGTTCAATCTGGATGGATATGTGGTGGGTATTAATGCGGGCGGATATGCGGACAACGGAAAAATGATGCCCGGGTACAATTTCGGCATTCGCGTGGATTTGGTGGCGCCGCTTCTGCAAATCGTTGACAATGAGCGATAGGCACAGCAGATGAGATGGGTGAATCGCTACATGTGGTTGTTTCCGTTTGTGGTTCACGCAGCATACATGACCGCCACAATTCGCTTTTTTCCTTTCCATGTGGGAACAGACGAATCTTTGACCAACCGTTGGGAGTTCTTTGCCGCGGAATGGATAAGCATCGTTCTGTTTTCAAATGCCGCACTGTTTTTCGTTCTGCACAAAATGCCGAAATTCAGTGACAAAACATTGTCGGTACCCAACAAAGCATATTGGCTGCAGAGTACGGAAACCCGCGCCGCGCTGATTGACAAGCTGCAGGGTCTGGTCGAAACAACGCTCGTGTTAATTAACATCTTTTTGCTTGGAATTTATCAATTGATTTATCAAACCAATGTGATGGTTGCAGCGGTGAAGCTGCCGATAACGGTGCTGCTCAGCGCATTCGTGGTCCTTCCCGTTGCACTGACCCTGGCAAACATTATTTCTGTTCGCATATCTCTCGCAAAAGCAAAAACCAAATGAGCGACAATGCGGCGACGACGGCGTTGAATTCAGAATCGTTTAGGAACCGAAGGCATATCTGTATCCGAGAACCAGTTCTCCGACAAACATTCTGCCTCGCAAATTAAACAGATCCGGTCTGGAAAAGCACACCCCCAGCTGAGAAAAGAACATACCCGGTCCAATCTCCCGCTCCAGTGCGACAGACGCTTCAGCTGAAAAAATAATCTTCCGTTCTACGTTTTCGCTCGCTCCCGGTTGCGTAATCGTGTTGTGCGCAAATGCGATTCCGCCTGCCAGCATTGGCGTCACAAACCATTTGGGAACCAGCGGATTTCTGAACCAAATAAACAGCAGATTGGGGAAAAGTAACGTTTTTGACGTCACACGGCCATCTAACGTATCGAACTGGTCCTCATAGGAGTTGTAGAGAATACCGAACTGATACCCTACCCCTATCATCGGTTGTTCCAGCACGCGCATAGCAAATGAAATCTTCCCTGATGGCGATGCCCAGTTTGAAAAATTGGTATTAATACCGAGCATTCCCGATACAAAATAGCGTTGCTGCCCCGGTGTCAACGGCGCCGGCTCCTGCTTTTTCGGTTTTTCAACCGTTTTTCTGGGTTTCGGCTCCGGCTCAATTTTAACAACGTTTGTTTGGGAATAATCCGCTTCGCCCACTATTTCAAATTGTTGATTGTGCATTTCGTCGCCGTTTCCATCATACACCGAAAACGTTACCGTTTGGGGCTTCTTTGGTACGACGTACATACAATGATAAACTCCCGGCGCAATTCGTTCCAAATCCTGAATAGCACCGAAATCCGCTTTCACTGACGGTGAGTCCGCATCCCGAACCAATTTCCCTTTTTCGTCGAGCACAATGACCAGGACCTCTTCTTCTTGCGTTTCATCCAGATTGATTTGCGTACCGCTGGCAGTAAAGATCGCGATGCGCTGTAGCGGAGGAACCTGCAGATCCACCTCATTACCCTCGTTATCGATGCCGAACGCAATACCAGGCGGAACCTGAACATCCACATATGCTTCGCCATTGTTGTCCGCCGTAACCGGGCCGAATGATTTGGAACCGATCCGCACGTGCGTGGTGGCCTCAGGGGTGGTAACAATCTTTGCTTTTCCTTGACCGATGAGACGTACGGTCGCCAACCCCCAATATGTCTGCTTTCCGTCAGAGGCAGTTAATAGAATCATATCAACAGCAGGGAAAAACTGTTCCGGCGGCACGTAAGTGGCAAATATGTTTCTACCGTTTTTTTTCACTGATACATCTACAACATCGCCGTATAACACCTGAAAATTGAATTCCGTAGTGTTGCGAGGCAACCTGGCCTGAAGCGTCGTTTGTTGATCCGCCCCGAGAAGCAGGTGATCCGTTGCGGTGTAAATTCGCAGAGCGGGAGGTTGTTCACCGGCCGAAACAGCCACCGGCAGCAATAACAATGCCGCCCAAACCCACAGTTGAATCCACTTGAGTCGCACGCGCTACTTTCCTCCCTTTTTACCCCAATCGATATCAATTTTTTTAATCGGTGCTCTCTTCTTCGGGGCCAAGCAAACGATGGAACGTTCTCGTACCTTACCCCACACGTCAATGGTTTCCAATTTCACTTTGCGGTTATTTTTCGAAAGCGCAACATATGATATGAAACTGCCGTCCGAGTTTACCGTCACCGGTTCGCCAGCGACCGTCACCGATGTTCCGACAGAAACCGTTCCATGAACAACCGCCTTGATCTCGCTGAGCTTTTTACACGCGCCGGCCGACAATTTCAGGTAGGTTTGTGTGGAAATCTCATACGGTTGTGTGGGCGCGTTTCCTTTGGTTACCACCGACTCCATACCTTCGGTTACGGTTACGCTTTCGCCCGCCGCACTCAAATCAACCGAACCGGTTTCGGTGGCCACTGCGACAATCTGCCCATTATTTAAAATTGAAAATTTACCTTTGTCCACTTTGGCCACAACGGTTCCATCACTGTTTTCAATATTCAACACACGATTTCCGTCTTCACCGTAGTCCACACTGGCACGACCGTTAATTAACCCCAATCGCTGCATCGCGCCAGATAGCTCACGAACTTCGATTTCAGATGCGGCATTCAATTCAATGGTGGAACTCTTGCCGAGTCCCAAAACTACTTTTGAATCATTCCGTGTTCGAACTGAATCGTCCACCGCCAATGAATCGCCTTTCTCCATTGGAGACCACGCGCCATCTTTGGTCTTTCTCTCCGCATCTCCGCGAATATCAACAACGCTGATTCCCTCTGAACGACGAACCGTCTGCGCCGAATCTTCTACTTTTTTATCGGACGACTCGCTTCCATTCTCTGAATCGCCAAGCATATCCTTCGATACATGTTGCGTATACACCAGTCCCGCCACAATCAATGCGACAACAACAATCGAAAATATGATTACCAGTTTTTTCATTCTGCTTTGGCTTCCGGTACCGGGAACCGAAGCATCACTCCGGTGGAATAGTTTTCAGTATCTAGTTGTTTCAACTCATCCGAATCCAGCAGTCGATATTCGCCGTTATAACGCGACACAATCTGGGAAACGATAAACAACCCCAGCCCCGTGCCGTTGCGCTCGCCTTTCGTCGAAAAAAACGGTTCAAATGCCCGTGCACGAACCGTGTCGGTCATTCCGACGCCGTTGTCGGCGACAACAAATTCAATATTGTTTTCATCTGTACGCGCGGATAGCAGCACCACACCACGATCCTGGTCGGTGACCGCATCGAGACCATTGGCAACCAGATTCGCCAGCATCTGCTCAATTTGGGCACGGTCCGCACAAATGGCCGGAAGCTTTTCCGGCACATGGGTCTTTAATTTTATTTTTTTGTTCGACCCCAATTGCCACTGAAACGCAGATAGAACCTTGGTGATACAATCAACCAGATCAACATCTGCCACTTCACTTGTGGGGCTCATGAAATCGCGAGCGCGCTCCAGCAGCATCTCGGTTTTTGAAACCAGTTTCACCGCGTCTTTCACGCTGCTCTCAATGTCGACATCGCCTTCGCGCATGTTTTCCAAAATCAACTGAAGAGACATGGAAAGCGCAGTCAGCGGTTGACGAATCTCGTGAATCACGGCAGCCGCGCTCATACCCAGTTCGGCAAATCGGGCCACTTTCAAGAGCCGATCGTTGTCCTCGCCGGATAATTGCTCCAATATTTTGACAAAATCGCTCAACGTTTCCTCCCCGATTATCACTACGCTTTTGATACTTTAATATCTGAAGCAAAATATATATTAATAAGTGTACCACGCCCCGGAGCAGATTCTATAGTCAATTTTGCCTCATGTTCATCAACAATGCGTTGGACGGTGGTCAGTCCAATCCCCTTGCTGTTGCTGCCGGGAGGACTGGTTGTAAAAAACGGATCAATTGCTTTGAGCCGAGTGCTTTCATCCATCCCCACTCCGTTATCCTGAATACCCAGCACCACAGCCCCCTCGTCCATCTGACGAATGGTGAACAGAATCTGCCCACCGTCGCCGACGGCCTTCAATGCATTGTCAAGAAGCGCATGCGCCACCAGTTGTAAATCGCGCTCAATCCCGTACACGGAGACTTCATCTTTATGCGCCCACATGACTTCCACATTTTTTTCTTTAAACCGTTCCAAATAAAAATCAACGGCATGTACCATTACTTTTTCGAGAGATACCGGCATCATTTTCTCACCCCACTGGGCTTGAGAAAAACGCAGCAATTCGTCGACCACCTGGGCGACCCGCCTGGAATTATCTACCATTTCTTTCAATATTTCGCGGTAGGTCGGGCTATCGTCCAGTTCGGACATCAAAAACTGGGCGTTCCCCACGACGCTGGTCAGCGGATTATTGATTTCGTGGGCCACACCTGCCCCCAATTCTCCCAATGCTGCCAGTTTCTGTGTTTTGACGATTTGTTCCTGCGCTTCTTTCAACGCTTTTGTGCGATCATAAACACGCTGATTCAATTCCCGGTTCCAAGTATGGATTTCTTCCACCATTTTATTGAAAGAATGAGACAAATCTCCCAGCTCATCTTTTGAAATGATATCAATTTTTTCGTCGTAATTCCCTTCTGCCACCCGTTTGCTGCCCGCTGCCAGGTGGGCGATGGGATGTGTGATGCCTTTTGAAAGAACAAACCCCCCGGCAATCGCGGCGACCAGACACAGAACCATCCAAAGCAGCAGTGCCTGCCGAGTCTGATGGAATCGCTTCATGGCAGAAGCCTTTGAGTACTGGTGAAAAACCCGCCATCCGGTAACCGGAACTGGTTCCTGCACCAGAAAGAAGGCGCCGTCAGCGGTATCTCGCTCAGAAATCTGCCGTGTTTTCAATTGTTTTTTCACCGCATTTGAAATCAATGTGGCTGATATTCCGCTGCCGCAGATAAATTCACCGCGAGTATCCACCAGCACTGAGATGGACGTTTCGTCTTCTGAAACGGTCTGGAACGTTTCACATAACTTCGTCAGCGACACACCGATGGCCAGCACCCAATTATCGTCGCGTCCGGTATGCACCAGCTTTGTAACCACCACCCGAGGTTCATCGTCCGAAGAAAAATAGATAGGGCCCATTGCCAATTCCGCCTTCAGTGCGGCATCAAGCGGAACACTGCCGGCGAAATCCGCCATTTCCGACTCGTCCACATATGGACGTTCCGCATATTGTGCCAGCTCTCGCGTGGGGCGATGAGGTGGAACCACTGCCTTGCCGTTATTGTCGAGCAACGCCACCATATTGGCGAAGGTCAGCTGGGTATACATAATATTGAGCGCTTGCGGCAAATCTACGGGGTCCAGATTTTCAAACGGCACCGCGTCGACCACCATGGTCACCACTTCAAGGGTCCAGTCAATCCGCTCGTTGGTTCGTGCGGTGACTTGTGCGGTTTCATTCTCGGCCCGTTCCCTTAAATTTCTCGAAAAATCAGCACTGATAATGCGATCCGCGAATATAAAGCTGATTGATAATGGAACGATTGCACCGAGCAGTAGTAGCAATAGGATCTTCGTGCGAATCTTCATACAAGCCTCATTGTCGCCGCGTGAAATTCAATCTTGTTTGTTTATATTATGACATAACCTATGGTCATTACTACTAAAAATACATAAGTAAGGTAAACAAAAGGAGGACATCAATCATTCCGTTGAACATCCCGCATCAACGCATTCGCTGACAGCTTGTAGAAACGGCTTGATATGTTTTTTATCAAGACGTTATTTTGTCTTTTTCGGTTGAAGAGATTTCGGGTGAACTTCGAAGCGGTAGGTACTGTTGAAGTATTCAGGCAGGTCGTCAAAAATCACTTTGAACTTCTGGGAAAATCCGCTTTGAATCTCGCAGTTTTCAATTACGCCCTCACGCTGGTACAGCGTATTCAGGTTCTTTGCGGCGGTGCTTCGAATCTTGCCGTCCGGAACCACCACCGCACATGGTACATCCACGGTTCTCACGATTTTCTTGGTAGCATCGAGGAGACGACCTTCCAGCATGACGTGTGCCACATCGATGGAACTATTGTTTTGAATTTCGCCGTTAATCACCCCAACCATTCGCCCTTTTTTCGGTTTCACAGTATACCCCTTCTGAAGGGTGACGGTCATCTTCAACAACAGTTCCGATTCAATTTCGGCATCGCTTTGCAGAAAAAATGCCCGTTTTACGTCTTGTTTCCAATTATTGACTGAAATGCTCCAGTCGTTCATTCCGGCGATATATACCACTGTACCCAAAATCAATGCGGCGATGAACCCTGCGGTTCGGGCCTTCCACTTGGCAGCTCGCTGAAAAGATTGAATTTCATAATCAGACAAATCCAACGTTCGCTCGGGGTTCCACGAAGACGCATCGGTGACGATTTCGCCCGCGGATGCGCCTGCGGTCAACGCCTGAACCTGATATTTCACCCGATGCGCGCTGCGATCAACGTCTGCCGTTGGAAAGCCGAATTCTGCGCCGTGAATTGCGTTGGGACTGATCAATTCAAAATAAACATCTTTTCGACCATCGGCAGTCTCTCCGGGAGAAGCGGCTTCTGCGGCCATCACGAACACGCACTTGCATCGAACACAACGCAACTTCGCCGGCACGCCGTCAATCCCGGGCTTGGGCAACAGGGATTGCGGCATTTCGTAGCCGGTTTCGCATTGCGGACATTTAAAATTCATTGCAGACCTCGTGTTTTCTTTCCGTGGGTTTGATAGGCGTACAACAGTGCTTCGGCAAGCCAGTTGCCGAGTTTTTGCGCACCATTTTTCGTCGGATGAATCAGATCTCCCCCCCCCAGACCCGAAGTGGCCCATTTGGCCATACTCCTGTCTCCCCCCATTGCCTGATACGTATCGAAGAAAGCGCACCCCGATGCAAACGCCACCTCACGCTGCGCACGGCTTAATTTCGCCGGCATTTTTTTAGACCCCAATCGACCGGTACTCACTTTTGTAGCCTGATCCAGAGGCCCCACAACCAAACAAGATGCCTCAGTGGAGGCGCTTTTTACGGTTTTCAGAATTTCAGCGAAATCCTTTCGGTATTGTTTCAGGTTTAAAAACTGATTGGCTCCTTCATTGGCGCCCATCATGATGATAATCAGCGAAGGATCACGGTAACGCATTACCTGCTGCCAATGAGCTTCATCGAACCGTGCCAACGCCGTCGCACGTGCACCGTTAATCGCCAGGCTGTCGTATACCACACCGGATTCTTCAGTCTCCAGAATAACGCCGAACAAACGCAGCACGCCATCGTTGTTCGATTCTATTTTCAATTTTGAAGGACCGAGTTTTACACTTATTTTCGCGTGCTTAACCAATTTTTCATCGCCGGATGTATCAATTTTAACACGCATCTGATTGTCGGTGTACACATTGAATGACCCGCCGTCCGGTTGTTCCAGATAAGAAATATCGAAAGTTCGCACGTGGCGCCCCTGCTCTCCTTCCGCTGCGGTTTGAATCCACGCTTTGGCGGAACCCCCGCGGGAAGCCAGAAACGCGACCCCTCCCAATCCGTATAACCCGTCTTTCAGCGGTGCGGATGTAAAGGGACGAATCTTCCATTTATCGATTGTTCCCCCCTGATCAATTCCCAGATGATGATACCATTGCCACGGCTTGGCCAGCAGAACAAAACCATGACCCGCATCGCCGAATTTACGCTGCAGAATATATCGGACGCGCCCGGAAAGTTCATCGGTGGTGAGTATCGAATCACCGTAATGAAGAATTCTCACCGGTTCATCGCGCCTTCCGTATGCCAAATCCCTCAACGCCAATGCGAAATTCGAAATATCGGCGGGGTTGGCATATTCGATTTTCTGATGCGGATTGGATATTATTTCCGACTGGAATAAATATTCCGCATCGGTTTCAAGCTGTACAGACGAATTGGCCGCCAGTATTCCCGGTTGAGAGGGACCGGTGGCCGGTGCCATGATTTTATTTCCAAACAAATATATATTTCCGAGAAAAGCCGCCGTTCCCAGAATTGCGAACCAGAACACAGCCCACACCGATTTGGTCGGATATTTCAATGGTAGAGATATCGGATTCCGCGTTGCCTCAGTTTGCATGGTCTTCCCTTTTCACATCAACGGTGACGTATAAAGATATTTACGATTTGCTATTGAAAGTAAAGTCATTAAAAACGAAAACCCTCCGAAAACCCTGACCCAGCTTTTTTTTTCAATTCGTGCACACTTTTAAAATCGCGTATCGCTATTGATAATCTGAGAATTTCACTGAACACTGAAACAGGTTGCCAGCGCTTCAAATATACTAAGTATATTTGCCATTTTTAATTATTTTTCGTTATGAAAATAATGGCTTAATCGTAGGTTTCTTGTATGATACTCTATGTTTTTAATAAAAAAATTACGCTGAACAAACCACTGCTCAATCATAGAATTTAATTCGACGCCGCTTCCCTGGAAGAGCTGGCGAACGGCCTTGCGCCGAAAAAGTGAATCGTTTATTTTAACGTGCAATGAAAGTAGACCGGTTGATACGCAAAGAACTATCCAGACAAGCCGTCGGCAATCGATGGGGAGATTTCTTTCGCGCTGCGGTGGTCGGTTCCTGGGCGGCGTATCTGATGATATCTGAGTTCTCCGATGTTAATCGTTGGGTGCCGATATCCATCTACGCACTGTTATGCATCGGCATTATCGGAATCAGAAGACTAATCTCCAACATGGTTGTATTCGCATTACTATCGATGACGATCGATGTGGTGCTCCTCAGTTACCTGATTCATTATTTCGGAAGTCACTCATCGCAGGTGGCAGTCTTTTATGTTCTGGTGCTGATGGGGTATCACCTGGTGGAACCTAAGATTGTTCGACGCATATCATTGGCGGCTTGCATTCTCGGCTACGCAACGGTTTTGATACTGGAACGCTTCGAACTGATCTCTTTTTTCACGGACGCTCATCAGGCTGCAGTGCTCCCTGCAATGGAAAGAACCGTGTCCGCATTTTTGAAAATCGCCAGCGCGTTGGTGGGCTGTTATGCCATGCTCTCAATTTCTTCAAAAAAAATCGAAGCGTACGTAACAAACGAAAAACGATTACTCGATGAAAAACGTGAGGCGCAGAAGGAAAGCCGGTCCCTGCAGAAACAAATCGAGGCGTCCCAGCGGCTGGAGAGTCTCGGACGTCTGGCCGGCGGAGTGGCACACGACTTCAATAACCTGCTCACCGGCATTCTGAGTTACACCCAGTTTCTGAAAGAAGATCTGCACCACGATACCGAAAGCCACCGCGATGTGGATGCTATTCTGAACGCCACTCAGAAGGCCTCGAAACTGACCGCACAATTGCTCACATTCGGCAGAAAACAGATTATCCGCCCTCATATCATCAGCCTGAACGCCGTGGTGGCAGATACCCGGGAAATATTGCGTCGTTCAATCGGCGAAAACATCCAGGTGGTCTCTGAGACATCCTCCGATTTGGGCAACATCAAAGCCGATTCCTCGCAGATTGAGCAGGTGATTATGAATCTGGTGGTCAATGCCAAAGATGCCATGCCCAATGGCGGGGTATTGACGATACGCACCGAAAACCTCGATATTACCGCGGAGAATTTTAAAAAATTTCCGGAGTTGTCCCTCGGCCCCCACGTGGTGATCAGCGTGGCAGATACCGGCAACGGCATTCTACCCGAGCATCTTGATAAGATTTTTGACCCGTTCTTTACCACCAAACGCAAAGGCGAAGGTACCGGACTCGGATTATCCACGGTATACGGTATCATTCGACAGAACAGCGGCCATATCGACGTTATATCCACGCCCGGGAGCGGCAGTACTTTCCGCTGCGTGTTTCCCCGAGTGTTCGAAAATATTTCAGTTAAGACCGCACCGCAACCCATCGTTTCCGGCACCAGGCAAACGATTCTGGTGGCAGAAGACGAAGATTTGGTTCGCGCCAGTGTTACCCGTATTCTAACACGGCAGAACTACCGTGTCCTGGTGGCTGACAGTGGTGAAGAGGCACTTGAAATCTTCCGCAATTGCAACGGATGTGTGGATTTACTCCTGACGGATGTAATCATGACCGGTATCACCGGCGAAACACTGGCCAACGAGCTCCAGAAAAACAACCCCACCCTCCCGGTATTGTTCATGTCGGGATACACCGAAGATGCAATTGTAAATAAAGGCATATTAAAAGAAGGAACGTCATTTCTCGCCAAACCGTTCAGCGCTGAACAACTGTTGATGGCAGTCGCCAAGACGCTGAAACGAGCAAAAAAAGCAGCGTCCGAATAACCTATTGTATCCACTTGCACAAATATAAAATTTGTCCCGTTTCCAAAATGTATTGCCCTTCACTTCCAGTGTGCTTAAAATATGAAAACGATCACAACGGAATTGAACGGCAGTTTGAATGGTTGCAAAGGGAGGAAACAATGAAACAAAACGGATGGATGGTTGCTTTTTTTATTTCCGCGGTATTGTTCGCGGGGTGTGGCGCGCCATATGCCACAATGGGAAGCATGGGGCTTCAGTATCGGGATTTTGACATTCAGATTCCCTCCATTTCTGAACACAAACCGCGATTTGTAAACAGTAACTGGACCATGGAAAATTGGCTGGAGCAGCAATCCGACCATACATGGCATCGTAAAAATACGGAGTCGTTCAAAGGGGATGTCTATGTTGATGTATATGCAAACGGCTCACCTTCAAAAGTGAAAAACTATTTCTACGAATTGTGTCTTGACCACGACGGAACCATCTCCTCGCTGATTGTGGATGTGACCACTGCTTCGAGCAAAGCGAAGGAAACCCCCATTGAACAAATGTATAAAACATTTATCGACAACATGGCGGCTCGGGAACCATGGTATGCGGGAAACCGTTTTGAAAAAGTGCATGTGGACAAGCAGGCAAAAGTGATTCCCGGCAATTATAAAATTCTTGAAGTACTCGGGTACGAAGCGGTTGTCGGCTATGTTGAACGCCAGGTATACGACTCAAACAACAATAACGCCGATATGGCATATGCTATTTTCCTGCTGAAACTAACCGATGTTGCGACACTGAATCGAACCAAGGAACTGCAGGGAACCAAAGAAAACATTCCGATTATCCTTGCAGTGGTTCTGGAAGCGGAACCGGCAGAACGTGACAGTCTTGTTGACGATTTCTACGAATTCCTTGAGCAGATTCTGATACGCGGCAAACCCCTTGAGGTTGAATATGTTGATCCGAATGCGGTGATGGAGCCGGCTTGTGAACCGAAAAAAGGTGAAAAGGAATGTACGCCCGCTGCCGAAGAAAAAGCTCCCGAAAACGAGGATGTCATCGGACCCGAGAGAATCAAACGCAAGGGGAAAAAGAAATAAACCCGGTAAGCCGATTCTGGATTCACGTAATGGTTTTCCACGGCTGACAATTGATCACAAGTCAGAATGCATTGTTTTCATTCTGCACGCCCCTGTTACCGTCATCCACCCGACGAACCAGTTGTTGCTGAGTGTGCTATTTTCTACCTGAGCTGGTTGCAGAAAAAATGTCCAAAAAAAATGAATTGATTTTTCCGACGCATGGGTTCCTGCCCGTAAACCAACGAAATCATACGTAAAATACGGAAGATGTAACAGTGGTCTGATGTAGTACATTTCTTGACATGATACCACTCTGTATGCATACATTATACATGTAAGGAGAATAAGAATGAAACTACATTACAACAATCCCCAAAAGCAGCTGATTTCATTATTCATCATGGCGGCAATGGCGTTTGTCACATTTCACGCAAAGGCTGCCAAACAGGAAACCGCCGAGGTTCGGGAAGCTTCGGTGTATATCATCAAGGACGGCGACTATCTGGGCGGTATCGCGATGGCACATGGTGTGAGTGTTGCTGAATTGATTGAAGCGAACGGTCTGGATAATCCAGACAGAATCTACAGCGGAATGGAATTGATGATTCCCGGCGCGCGGATAAAAGAGGATATTGAAGCCGCTCCGAAAAAGAGTCGCCCAGCAAAAGTGACGATTGAAGTCCCTAAGGGCGTAACTTTGTCACGTATTGCGAAAGTGTACGGCGTACCGGTTGCCAAAATCATGCGGGCCAATAAGAATCTATCAAACCCCGACAACCTCCAGGCGGGGATGAAGTTATTCATTCCCGGTGCGACCGAAGAAATTGAGCTCGTTCCGCCCCCCCCCTGCTTTAATCCTGCAGTGGAGTTTTATCGTGTGA
Organism: Deltaproteobacteria bacterium; assembly: GCA_016936575.1. Lineage (GTDB taxonomy): Bacteria > Myxococcota_A > Polyangia > JAAYKL01 > JAAYKL01 > JAFGXQ01. Next base: position 2,694 of record JAFGXQ010000010.1, on the reverse strand, counting down.
AAAACAATGAAACCGAGATGATTCATTTGACATATTGCAACGGCAAGGCAAACCCGGCGGGGGTTGAGAAGCTGTCTCATTTTGCGTCTCCTTTAAATTTGAAAAAAATGCCGTTTCCGCTCCATCCCAGGTTGGCCGTTCTGTTGCAGAAAGTGGCTGATGCGTTTCCCGGCCGCAGGCTGGAGATTATTTCCGGGCAGCGTGTAAAAAAAGATAGAAGCCACGAATCCTTTCACAACAAAGGACAGGCCATTGATTTCCGCGTAGCCGGTATTCAAAATCGCACTCTCGTTACTTTTTTGAAAAAGTTCGATAATACAGGTGTTGGCTTTTATCCGAACTCTGTTTTCGTCCACCTGGACACACGCAAACGAAACGCTTTCTGGATTGATTATTCCCGCCCGGGGGAACGTGCGATTTACGCCAAGGCCGGAATGACCAAAGAAGAAATTGAAGAAATCCGAGAAGCACGCCGGCAGAAAAAAGCCCCGAACAACCAGCCGACTGAGCGCCATGCCGACGAAACTGTCACACTGGCTGAAGTTGGCAATCCCCAAGCGATAGAGCATCCTGTGGCCGATGACATCAAAGGGAAAATTGAAGAAATCGAAGCCGCCGACAAAACTGCGGCTGATTCAGCCGTGGGCAAAGAGCACAACTCTGAAGTGGCTACCATATCCGCACCCGGGCAGGCCTAGTCCGCACTGTCATCCATCACCCCTTCTTAAAATCCAATTCGCGAAACGTTACATGGTACATTTTATCATCCAATTTAAGTTGTAATTTTTTACAATAACTTAAAGTATTTATGCCACAGGCGAGTCATTACAAACCCAGTGGGTCAACGATAATGGGCGGGAATGACCTCACCGTGCCCCATCGACCCAGACTCGATAAATAGAATTAGTGTCCATCCCTGAACGCATGTTTTCCGTACGCAGGTCCACTTGCGTCATTCCCGCGAAGGCGGGATTCCTGCGTGATAACTGGATCCCCGTCTGCGCGGGGATGACGTTTGGAGAGTTTCTCAGCCCTTCCGTGAAGGGAACGAATGAAAGGGTAAAATCGAACCAGCTGCATCAATTTGCGATGGTCCATTTTGTGCACTTATTATCGCTTTTTTTGAGGCGAGAAGAGAAATGGAGCAAAAGATGAAAAAGAAAATTTGTCCCGTGTTTTGCGACGACTGCGGTGCCCTGGCATTGGCTCAAATGGACAATCGCCACCTGTGTGCCGTGTGTCTTTTCAAGAAGCTCGAAGCCTCAGACCATCGAACATTTCCCAAATTTCGATTGAAACCGGTGAAGACCATTGAAGATGCGCAAAATGTAGTTTTCAGCACATCAAGCGGTAATCGCCCTCCCCTCTCAAATCTCATTTTGTCATAGCAAGTTGCGGTTATTCCAGCAGGTGCATATCCGAACGATTCAGTACGATACTCCTCAGGGTAGGAGGCCGACGCTGCCAACCAGGACCGAATGGAAGGTCAATGGTTCACGTCAAATAACATCGTTTTGGTGTTTGTTCCGAACCTCGTGACAAATTTCAAGAGCAAATCAATACAATGCGTCGTCAGCAGCGTCGTCGAAAGATGGGGTGTAGGTAAGCCCCAGTGTGAAACGCATTTGAGGGACTGACAGGAGGGGTTCATCTCGGTTGGCGATACCCGCAGACCCGGTCAGCCAAAGGGCGACAGCCTTGGACGCGCCAGGTTTTGTACCGATGCTTCCCCGCAGTTCAAGCCCCATTCGATTAAAATTGTCTATTTCAGCAAGTAGCGTGGATTCACCGCCGATGAGCAGTTTTTCGTCAAACAGATGAAACGTTGTTGCCAGCCCGTAGGTCAATTGATTTCCCACGTCGGAGTCGGCCAGCACCGCTTTGTCGCCCGAACGCAGCCGAACCCCGATATTGGTCCCGGCAGATAAAAACGTACGCCTGAAATCTAAAATCAAAGACGGCGCAAAAACAATCCCCTTTTCGCCTGTAAAATTTTCTTCATCGCCGCTGGGTACGCTCAACCCGATGTCGAGTGCCACCCCGGCACCCCGATTTTCCACACAATCATTCTGCTTGTAGAACTGTGTTTTGGCGTGAAAACGAAGATCTCCGATTGCCGCCGACGCTATCTCACTCTTGCCGTCGGTATCGTCCGAGTCGCTGAGCGGTGCGGCTCCCTTGCCATACTGCTCAACCACCACTGGAAGAACCATACCCAACTGAATGCGATCGAGAAGTCCCACTGCCCACGAAAAATCCACCACGTTGACGCGTTTTACACTCCAGAATACGGTATCGCCGATTTCCAAACCGAGAGGCTTGCGATAATATTGCCCCACTGCGGAAAGCGAAACATCTTTGTTCGCAAGAACGTCTGCGGACTGCACAAAAGCGAAATTGCTCGGCCCCGGGGTGGTCCAAAGAATCTGGCTGTTCAGCCCTTCTCCATCCTCGAGCTGAGCGTTCGCTGTACCGGCAAACAGAACCACAAGGGAACATACGAGCAAAAAGGTCTTTTTAAAGTTGGTGTTCATTCCATTACTCCCGAATGCATTGGTATACTACGATATGTACCCCATGTGAAAGCCTTCGGAAAGTGAAAAGAGAGACTCGAACCCTGATCATTCATCACATTTTTAGAAGTACGTTTTGCGGCAGCATAGATTCCCCCTTGAAAAGGGGGCAAGGGGGATG
>JAFGXQ010000121.1 GCA_016936575.1 Deltaproteobacteria bacterium | reverse complement strand
CCAGATTGACTTCCCCCCAGATATATCGAAATGGGGGGCTATTGGGGCAGCGGAATCGGACGCGTAGTTCGGCTTATCGCCGTAAAGATTTTTCCAGGCTGATTTGAATCATCACGCTGTAGAATCGCGATTGCAGCAGGTCACTATCAGGTCTGTCCCATTCACTCGCATCTTCAATTACGTGCTGGACATCAATATCATTGCGCAGATGCATGCGAAACGCCATCGAAGGGACAATCGTGACGTTATCGAATGTCAACGCGAGCCCCAGCATCACCTTGGGCCCGATGTTGTGTCGGTGCACGTATCGCCAGTCGTGGTCGGTCCATCGTTCTGTTTCTCTGTCCTGGTCCCATATCACGTGTGAGGCGGTGATAGCCCCCCAATACGCCATACCCGCAGCCAGTCGGAAGTGATTTCGGTCAACCTTAAACAGCAGTGGAATTTCCAGATACAATATTCGAATTTGCCGGCGATAGGCGTTGTCTGTGTCCCAGTACACGCCTTTGCGGATGACGCCGAAACCGGTTTCAAATCCGATACCTTTATAAAAGAAGGATTGGAAATATCCCCCCGCCTCCCAGGCGGATTTCAACTCCCGCTGTTCGGGATGACCGCCGATTGCTTCAGAAAACCCTTCTCCCCGGGTAAACGAAAGCCCGACACCGCCGGTTGCACCGATAGCCATGATAGCATCCGGAGCGTTGTGTTCTGCTGCGGCGGAGTGCGTGCAAATGAAAAAGACAATCCAGTGAACGAAGGCAATATGTGTTATTTTTACTCTCACAGTCACGACCTATCTTATCTGGTAAAACATGCCGATTCGACTTCCCACGTGTCCGCATTTGAACTTTGGTCGTTTTCCGGCGTGTCTTCGAGCGTTGACGCTTCAGCCCCGTCGCATGCTGCGATGGCGAATAAGATACGCAGATAGTATAATCGATTCATAAATCAGTTCCTTCCGACAATGTAAAACTCGCAATTGTAATTTATGACCTCAACCATCATGCCAAATCCTTCATAAAAAGAAAAGATGAGAGAACATGCGTCTTTGAAGCGGGGTTGGGTGTGTAGAGATGTGCCACCCGTGTCAGACTTGCGTCGAGCAGAATATACAGAGCGACACAGTTATTTGATTCAGCGCAGCGTTACCGCATCAGTTGGCCGGGTCCCAGCGGCATTGGAGGTACAGGTCTTCCAGCAGATCGCGCATGAGGTACATGTACCCCTCTGCCGGGCGGCTGGGGGTGTTGGATACCGGGAGAACGGCATTGGTTTTATGACCGCTGTATGGGGACAGCAGTTCCACTTCGACCTGATTGTCTGTTCCCTTTTTGATCGCACCGGTGACTTCCTGACCTTCCACCGTTATCTGAATCATGTTTGAGCTGTTCATTTTCATATCCTTTCTCGTTGAGATGAAAATGAATATAAAACAGGAATAAGACAAAAAATGTCTTATGCTTATTCTGCCTGTACACCGATTTGTGAGAACGGAATCGGTTCGAATCCGGGGATGGACAGGGCGGGGGAGCCGGGCAGCAGGGTCATATCCAGATTTTCTTCGTCGGCAAAGAGCGGGTCCGCATTTTCGATGTTGTTTTCTATTGCCGTATAGTAGTCAAACGCGTCGCCCCCCTGCATCCAGGCGTCGTTATCGTATCCGAGATTGCGTCGGAAGGTGCATCCTTCGGGATACAGCCATGTGGCGCCTTCCGCGACAATGGTGTCAAAATCGTTGGGGATAGCCGCGCATTCCGGATATGTGCTCGCCCAGGGTTCGTTCTGGTAGCCGACGTTCTGGAGTTTTTCCAGCAGATTCCAGCTGCTGCCCGGCGTGTTATTGAAACCGCGATCCGGATACCAGTCATAGCCTCGGGTGTCCGCGTTTATCGCATCGCCGCATTTGACCATAATGTTGTTTTCAAACAGGTTGTCACGGCCGCCGCCGTGCTGAATGGCGTGGTCCTCGATGTCGTACAGAATGTTGCCGAACACGTAAATGCCCGATAGGCAGTCATCCAGATATATGCCCTGAACCCCGGCGCCGCTGAGTTTGGTGTGCACGTGGTGTACGAAGTTGTTTTCAATTCGGTTACCCCGCGCCCCCCAGTCTCTGCCCGAGTAAACGGCGCCGGCATCACTGGAGTATTGACACACGTGGTGAATGTCATTCCGGGCGATTTCATGCTCGTTACCGCCGAACAGTATCGCCGTGTGCGGCGCGTCATAAATCAGATTGTTGTTCGCGCGATTGCCCACGTCTGAAATCCGCACGCCGGTGCGATAGGTCCATTCCAGCCGACCGAATTTCCGAATGTGGCAGTTTTCGGTAAAGTTGCCTCCCGGTGTCAGTGTCGGTCGGTCACCGCCTTCCAGGGTGATTCCCGTGGTGGCCACATTCTGAATGAAGCAGTTTGTGATGCCGTTCTGCTCGCCGGCGATGGTGATGCCCCGACCGCCGCTGTTTTCCAGCGTTACGCCGTCGAACAATACGTGATTGCCGCCGGTGACGCGCGCCAGGTGATATCGCGAGTTGGCCAGGGTGAGGTCTCGTATTTGAACGTATGCCGCATTGTTCACGTCGATGAGATAGCCGGTGTCGGTGGTTATTGAGAGCGACGCATCGGCCACTGCGGTGGGCGGATACAGGTACAGCATGCGGCTCTCCCGGTCGATATAATACTCTCCCGGCGCGGTGATTTCCTCAAGTAGATTGAACGCGTAGAACGGCTGCCCCTCGGTCATGCCGTAACCGTTCTCGTCGGCAAGGGTAACGGTTTTCGTCTCAGTATCGATAGCTGCGGCGGCGATGCGGCATTCGGCCCATGAGTACGCCCAGTACCCGTGAAACCATACATCGGCGGCGTCACTCCAGCGCTCCGGGCGGGAGCCGCCATAGGTGAAGGCGGTGTCCGAGACGGCGCCGGTGATGTATGAGAACCCGTGGCGAAGCGTTTCCGGACCGGTGAACGTGGCGGTGCCTTCCGCGCCGTTTGAGGGGTTCAAGGGACCGGGGGTTTCCGCATACAGATACCACCAGGGAGCTGTATCGGTGGGGTATCCCATTTCGTCAGAGGTGAGAAACCAGGCCCGGTGCCAGGTGCCGTCATATTCCCAGTAATAGCGATACAGATAATATTGAACCCCATCGACCAATCCATCCCGCTCAAAAACAGAAGCGTCATCGTGCTCATCAATGCGTTGATACGTGCCGGTCACATTGGGGGTGAGTTCTCCGAATATTTCAACCTGGTCACCGGCAACGTCAATGTCACCTTCTCCCTCATTGACGTCGGGCCAACGGGCCAGGGTCATCGGCGCATTGTTGAATATCAGTTCCGGTGGAGAGGTGCTGCCTTCCCCGCAGAAGCCCCGGCGTTGCAATTCTCCGAGGTCAGTGATGCCTGCCGCATCCAGGTTGAGCTGCACAATGTGGTTTCTCGCATCGGCATCCAGGCGTTCCCACACCGAAGAGGAATCGTTTACCGCGGTGAACAGGGCGGAATCGATTGGAATGTCTCCCAGAATGCGCGCACTTTCTCCGGGGTATCCGCGATAGGTAACCGGCGCTTCCGCGGTTCCGGAGTCCGCGGAGGTAATGGTGAGCGGTGCATCCGAACGGTATTCGCCGCCGCGAAGCCACACCACAATTCCCCCGGCAGGCAGTTCTCCATCGGCAATGATTTGCCGTACAACGGTTTGCGCGTCGGTGATGGTACCGAAAGGGGCGTCTATTGAACCGTCCCCCGCGCTGCTCCCCGGAGAGACAAATAATTCCATGCCGTAATCAACACATTCGCAGGTTGACCATCCGCTTCCGTCCGCCGCACAGCGGGTTACGCCGATTGCATTTTGATCACAATCACACACATCGGTCTGGTTGGGGGTGCAAACCGTCGGCGGGTCTGTGTCGGTTCCGCTTGAATCCGCATCTGAATCGGTTTCGGAGTCGGTTTGGCTATCTGAGTCGTCGTGACTGTTTTTATTCTTACTGCACGCAGGCAGCAGAATGAACAATGCACTCGCTGCAAAAAAAATAAAACGGACCAACTGTTTCATAGAATCTCCTTGTGGTGTTTGAGGTTCTTTACAGTGTAGCAAACATCGCGGAGGGCCACCAATTGAAATGAGAGACAGCAGCTGAAAAGGTTTAGTCGTCGTCGAGGGGAACGAACGGTTCCCGCACACAGCGGATACCTAGACCGGAGTACGCGAAATCGGTGGTATGCAGCAGGCGCATGCGATTCATGAATACCAGGTTGCTGTTCACCCCGCCGCCCCGCAATACCATCCAGTGGAGACCCTCTTCAGAAATATTGGCCGGTTCACGCCAGTAGGTGCCGTCGTCGGGAGCGTAGTAGGTTTCGTCTTCATAGTCCCAGGCATATCCGAAATGGTAGTAGTCGCCGGTCCATTCGTGCACGTTGCCCGCCATATCGCACAGTCCCTGTTCGGTGTTGCCCGCCGGTTTGGAACACACGTCCCAGGTGTATCCGGTGCCGCAGCCGGTGGTTTGGCCTTCCACGTCAATCACCGCCAGGTCACAGGTGGGTTCGTCATTTCCCCAGGGGTAAATCACATCGTCACCGCGATTTCGCGCGTAGTATTCCCATTGGGAT